>JAJZMO010000254.1 GCA_021798235.1 Acidobacteriota bacterium
CCAGCCCGGACGTGCGGTGCAGTTGGTCGGCAAGATCTACTTCTAATCCGGATCGAGCGCATCCTCTGACGCGCCCTATCCCCAACAAAAGGAAAGGCCGCCCACTCGGGCGGCCTTTCCTTTCTGCTCCTGTCTCAGGTCAACTCATCCTCGCGTCTGCAGCAGCCCTGCCATGCTGTCCATTTCCGATCATGCAAAGGTCCAGTTCTACTGATTTTCATATTGTTAACGTAATCGTTCATACCGTCTTTTGTAAGACAACCGGCTTCTGCCCTCATCTTCTTTCAGATGAGCTATTTACTGAATTGCAAAGTAAGCTAACGAGTTGATTATTGATTCATCGCTAATTGGCCGGTGCAAACCCCCAAATTTAACAGCCAGTTAACATCTCGACTCGGTGCCGCATGGCCGCCAGACCGCCACCTGAAAGCGCACCCATCCCCACGCCTTCCCGCTTTGGTGACTGAATTGCATCTTCGCGCAATCGATAATGCTGATCTGTTCCAGCTTCATTCCGCACGTCACCGTCGACCCTGCGCGAGGGACTGGCCAGACATCAAGAAGCACCCGAGGAGCCGCTTCCAGGTGTTCTACGTAGAACTCGGTCGCTTGGTTCCCCGCAAAACACATCGCAACAAATTATTTGATCCCCGGAGGGGCAATGAAATTTAAGGGCATTCATCTTGCAGTCGCGCTTTTCGCCGCCTTGGTGGCCATCGCGCTCCTGCCATCGCCGAAGGCGTACGCACAGACGATCATTTCCGGCGACATCTCAGGTATCATCACCGACCCGACAGGTGCGGCGATTCCAAATGCATCCATCACTGTTACGGATACGGCTACCGGCCTCACCAAGGTCGTAAAATCCGGCCCCGCGGGCGACTTCCGCGTCCCGCTTCTCGCGCCCGGCCCCTATTCGGTCACCGTCGTCGCGGCCGGTTTCCAGAAGACCGTAACACACACCACCGTTGCCATCGGCCAGATCGCCGCAGTCAACCTCAAGCTCTCCATCGCCAAGGGCACGCAGACCGTTGAAGTCAATGCCAATACCATCCCGCTTCTGCAGACCCAGAACTCTGAGCTTTCCACCACACTTAATGAGAACGAGGTGCAGAACATCCCGAATCCGGGCGGCGATATCACCTATCCGGTCAACATCACGCAGGGCGTTGTCATGAATACCCAGGGCGGCTACGGCAACTCTTCCGCCTTTGGCCTCCCGGCTACCTCCAACAACTTCACCATCAACGGCGCCGAGGACAACGATCCCTTCCTCAACCTCAACAACTCCGGCCCCAGCAACCTGCTGCTCGGCTCCAACGACATCAGCGAAATTGACATCGTCGCCAATGCCTATGGCGCCCAGTACGGCAGCCTTGGCGGCATCCAGGAAAACATCATCACCCGCTCCGGAACCAACCAGTTCCACGGCAACGTGAACTACTTCTGGACCAACAGCGACATGAACGCCAACGACTGGTTCAACGACAACAGCGGCGCGCCGCAGGCATATTCCAATGCCAACCAGTGGGCCGCCGCTGTCGGAGGACCCATCGTCAAGAACAAGGCGTTTTTCTTCGTCAACTATGAAGGCCTGGACTTCGTCACCGCTCCTTCCGACTTCGTCTTTCTCCCCAGCCTTTCTTACCAGCAAGCAGTTCTGAAAAACCTTCAGACCGCGAACCCGGCTGAAATCCCCTTCTATCAGAAGATGTTCAGCCTCTATAACAACGCGCCCGGCGCTTCGCGCGCGACTGCTTATCAGGGAAGCTCTTGGCTTAACAGCTATGAAGCCACGCCCCGCAACAACCTCAAAGAAAATCTGGTCACTGCCCGTTTCGACGACACCCTTGGGCCGAACGACAGCATGTTCGTCCACTTCAAGTGGGATCACGGCGTCCAGCCCACCTATGTCGATCCCATCAACAGCGCCTTCAACGCCGAAAGCGACCAGCCGGACTACGAAGGCCAGCTCGAAGAAACCCACACCTTCAGCCCCAATCTCACCAACCAGTTCCTGCTGTCCGGAGCTTGGTACAGCGCCCTTTTCACGGCCTCCAATCCCTCTCTGGCCGCCTCTACCTTCCCTTATGCGCTGCTCTTTCTTGACGGCTCCTTCAGTAATTTGGGCGGCATCGACTACGCTTGGCCGCAGGGCCGCAATGTCACCCAGTATCAGATCAACGACGACGTAAGCTGGACGCACAGCAAGCAATCCCTCAAGTTCGGCTTCACCTTCAAGCGCGACGACGTCTCCGATCACGACATGGGATTCCAGACTCCGCTCGGCCTGGAACTTGGGCCCGCGGAAGACAATGGTGCTGTCACCTCCGCTGACAGCTTCGGCCAGGGCGTCATGTACTTTGCTCAGCAGAACTTCCCCACTGCCCAGAGCGAGCCCATCGCACTCTACAACCTCGGCTTCTATATTCAGGACCAGTACAAGTTCTCCAGCAACTTCCAGATCACCGGTGGCATCCGCGTGGAGCACAACTCTGACCCGGTCTGCCAGCACAACTGCTTCGCCCGCTTTACCAACAGCTACTACAACGTAACTGCGGGCCTCTCCACTCCTTACGACAGCGTCATCGCGACAAACCTCCACCAGGCGTTCAATCACCTGCAGCCCTTCACCGTGGATCCCCGCATCGGCTTCACCTGGTCGCCCCAGAATCATCAGACCATGGTGCTGCGTGGCGGCTTCGGTCTCTTCACGGACATCTTCCCGGCAACCTTTGCGGATAACCTGCTCTCCAACGTGCCTCTCAACCCGCAGTTCGGCGTCGGCGGCTATCTCATCGATCCCTCCCAGTCGGGCAGCTTCACCTCGGCCTTGGCGAGCACCAACAAAGCCTTCCAAACCGGCTTTGCCGGCAACGGAAGCTACAACACGATTTCCGCAACCGATCCCAACTTCACCCTGCCGTCCGTCTTTAACGCGGACAAGAACATCCAATACCCCACCTACGAGGAATACAGCCTCCAGGTGCAGCAACAGGTCGGCCGTCATGTGAGCTTCCAGATCGGCTACGTAGGCAACCACGGCTATCATGAGCCCGTGGTCAACAACGGCGTCAACGCCTCTGAGGCCACCAGCGCCGTCCAGTTCGGCGGGCTTCCTCAGAATCCGGCGCTCCCGGCATTTGCTGCGGTCAACGAAGTGCAAAGCCGCGCGGTCTCCAACTACAACGGCCTGGTCGCGTCCATCAAGGCGCAGTCGAAGCTCATCACTGCACAGTTCAACTACACCTACAGTCACGCGCTCGACGAAATCTCCAACGGCGGCTTCCTGCCCTTCGGCATCAGCGCCTCCGGAGCAAGCAATCCCGGCAATCCCATCAACCCTTTCAACCTTTCGCAGAACTACGGCAACGCCGACTACGATCTGCGCAATAACTTCAACGGCAACTACCTCATCAATATCCCCCGGTTCGGCGGCCCCAGGGTGCTGACCGCCGGCTGGAGCCTCGCCGGCACGCTCTTCTGGCACAGCGGCTTCCCGTTCAGCGTCACCGACTCCAGTGTCACCAGCGCCATCGACGCCACCGGCAACTACGGCAGCACCGTGCTGGCCGACGTCGTCAATCCTGACGTGCCTCATCACTGCGGCAAATCGTCCATCACCACCAGCTGCTTCAAGCCGTCCGATTTCGCCGACCCCACAGCCTTCGGCCAGCAGCGCCGCAACCAGTTCACCGGTCCCGGATTCTTCGACACCGACTTCTCCGTCATGAAGGCTTTCAAGATTCCAGGCCTCCGCGACGGACTGTTCAAGCTCGGAATGCAGGGCTACAACGTCCTCAACCATCCGAACTTCCAGAATCCGACCTTCGACTACTCCTCGGCGTCCTTCGGTATGGTCACCAGCACCGCCAGCGTTCCAACCAGCGTCTTCGGTTCGTTCCTCGGCGGCGATGCCTCACCTCGTATCCTCCAGTTGAAAGCAAACATCACCTTCTAACTCGCAAGTCCAGAACCACTCTCCAGAGGAGACAGCTCCGGCTGTCTCCTCTTTTTTTTCCACCCCAGACGCAACAACCGCCCGTCTGGGCGGCCATCCTGTTTCTCCTCCACTTCAAATCAATCCAGACTCCCGCCGTCAGCGCGCACGAGACTGTGTCCATTTCCGGTCAATCCGCCGCAAAACCCTACGCATTTCCATATGACCGATCCGGATCCCGATACGCTCTTTGGTAAGATAGCCGATTTAGCTCTCAATCCTCTTTCAAATCAGTTATTTACCGCGATGATAACAACATTAACTAGCTCAACATTCAACTCAAATGCAACAGCCTATCATCAACCTACAAATCTAACAGTCACTTAGCATCCTTGAGCCTCAAGGCTTGGCTGCGAAATACCACCTTCAAAATACAATCCCCCGCGCACCGTCCTTACTTTGGTGACTCAATTGCATAATGTCGCGACAACAAGAATCCTGTGCAGCGTGGAATCCGCCCGTCCCTGCCGACGCCGCGCCTCACCTGCCAGGCTGGTTATTGAGCCGCCGGCCCGCCACCGAACGTGTCAAGTAGATCGCGGTCGCCTGGTTCCCCGGCCATAACAGACAGTGGCAATCCTGCCTACTCCGGAGGGGCAATGAGATTCAAAGCTAGTCGTCTCGCGGTCGCGCTCTTCGCAGTTTTTGTAACCCTCGCGCTGCTGCCATCGCCGAAAGCCTTCGCACAGAACGTCTACGGTACCATCCGCGGAACCGTCACCGATCCCAGCGGCGCAGTTGTTCCCGGCGCCAATGTTGAAATCAGGAATGAAGCTACCGGCGTCGTCACAAAACTTCAGACCGACTCCCAGGGAACCTTTGTATTCCCTGAAGTTCAGCCCGGAACCTACGACCTCACCATCGCTGCCTCCGGCTTCATGACGAATTCGGTCAAGGGCATTGAGGTCAACGTCAACACCATCCGTCAGGAAAACATCGAACTCAAAATCGGTTCTTCCCAGACCGTTCAGGTTCAGGCCGCCGGCATCCAGATCGAAACCTCTGACACGCAGTTGAAGACTACCTATCAGTCACAGGCCATTGAGAATCTCCCGCTCCTCGGCCGCAACGTCGTCGCACTTCAGAAAGATTCGCCCGGCGTCGTCGAATCCAGCGACCGCTTCGGCACCTTCAGCACAGACGGCTCCCAGACCGCGGCCAATGCCTTCCTTCTCGATGGCGCGGACATCAACGACGCCCCGCTCCAGGGCCCCGGCATCACGCCCAACCCCGACGCGCTCTCTGAGTTCCAGGTCGTCGTCAGCACGCTCAACCCCGAATACAGCCGCAACTCCGGCGCCATCGTTCTCGAGCAGCTCAAGACTGGTACCAACCAGTTCCACGGCGATGCCTTCGAGTTCTATCGCGATGCCGGCCTCGATACCCGCAACTACTTCAGCCTCAAGCCAAGCCCGCTCCATCAGAATGTATACGGTGGTACCCTTGGCGGTCCGGTCTTCAAGAACAAGCTCTTCTTCTTTCTCGCCTATCAAGGCCTGCGCAACAGCACGTCTGTTACCGAGCAGACCACCGTCTTCTCCAATGCGCAGCGCCAGGGCAACTTCGGCACGGAGACCCTTTCGAACAATCCCATTCCCTTTAACGTGAATGGCTGCGTCGCCAATGGAACCTTGACTTGGGCACAGTGCTTTGCCAACTCACCCAATGGCGTCGTCATCAATCCATCGGAGTTCAATTCCATCTCGGCCAAACTACTCCAGCAGTTCGTCCCTCAGCGCAACAACGGTCAGTACTATCGCTTCCAGACCGCCGATGGCGAGGGAAGCGATCAGGGCATCATTCGCATTGACTACCACCCCGAGGAGCACGACATCCTCTGGGCCTCGTCCATCTTCCAGTCAAACCCTGACCACGCAACACTGCCTTTCGTCGGCGCAACCCTGCCCGGCTTCGGAATGGTGGACTCGCGTCACACCAAGATCTTCAACGCATCCTGGACGCACATCTTCAACTCCACCACAGTCAACGAACTCCGGGCCAACTATTACCGCTTCGTCTATGCCGCGGTTTCGCCGCAGCAGGTCGTTCAGCCCAGCAGCTATGGTTTCGACATCACGCCGCAGTCCAAGCAGGCATCACTGCCCTACATGGGTGTCCAGGGTTACTTCACCCTCGGCTTCAGTGCGGATGGCCCCCAACCTAGAAACGACCAGACGCTCGTCGGGACCGACAACCTGAGCAAGGTTATTGGGAACCACAACATGCGCTTCGGCGTTCAGGTCCAGCGCTACACCGTCAACAACCCCTTCTACTTCGTCAACAATGGCTATTACGGCTTCGACCCCAGCGCCACCTACTCTTCCGGCGATCCCGCCATCGACTTCCTCATGGGCGTACCCAGCTTCTATGAGCAGTCCTCCGGCGGCGTCATCGATGCCCGCGCTTGGGAAATTTACGCCTATGGGCAGGACAACTGGAAGGTCTCCGATACGCTCACGCTGAACTATGGCAGCGGCTACGACGTCGAAACCCCGTACGCCAACCTCCAGTTCGGCGGCAATGCCATCGTCTGCTACACCAATACGGACTATCAGTCCAAGGCATTCCCCGGCGTCCCCGGCCTCAAGTACCCGACCGACCCCGGCTGCAACAACGCTGGTGGTCCCACAACCAAGTACACCCACCTCGCGCCTCGCGTCGGCTTTGCCTGGGCGCCTAAGGCTGGTCCGAAGGTTCTCGTCGGCGAGCCGGGCACGGAATCCTTCTCTGTCCGCGGCGGCTTCGGCGTCTACTACAACCGCGACCAGGAAGAAGGCGCGCTCCAGAACCTGCTCGATCCTCCCTTCGGCCTCGTCTCCTTCGGATATTCCGGAGGTGATCCTGCCTTTGCAAATCCCTTTGCCAGCGTAACCGGTACGGGCTCCGAGCCCAATCCCTTCCCATTCAAGTTCCCAACGCCCGGCTCCGGGGTCACCAATGCTGGCGTGAACTACCTCGACATCAGCACTCTGGCCCGGAACAATACGGTTCCCACCGTCTACAACTACAACCTCAATATTCAGCGCGCTCTGCCCGGCCAGATGATCCTACAGATCGGCTATGTCGGCTCTCTCGGCCGTCACCTGGTCATCACCTATGAGAGTGATCCCATCACCCCGGCCGGTCACCAGGCATGTCTCAACGATCCCACCTGCGTGGCCAACTCCAACCTGCAGCACATTATCTATCCCGACCACGCTTCCAATCCTCGGGTCGACTCGGGCGGAAATCCCTATTACATCTCCGTCGGTACGCAGGCTACCGAAGGCGTCTCCAACTACAACTCCCTTCAGGTCCAGCTCACCAAGCGTCCCTCGAATGGTCTCTACTTCACGCTGGCCTACACCTACTCCCACGCTCTGGACAATGGCTCCGGTCTGGAAAGCTCCGGCTTCAACGGCCACGGCTACAACCAGTATCCCGGCTATTCCTACCTCAACTACGGCGACTCGGACTTCGATGCCCGCCAGCGCTTCGTAGCCGTCTACGAATACCAGATTCCGATCGGCTCGCGCCTCAACCGCAATTACCTCACGCGCCTCCTCCTCGGCGGCTGGAACCTGGGCGGCATCACCACCCTCCAGACCGGCTTCCCCGTCAACATCACCGATACCGGCCAATTCAACTCCCTCTGGTGCGACCAGTACAGCTTCTACTCCTGCCCGGATACTCCGGTCACCTCCAACTTCCGCATTCCCACCAAGGTGGCGGCAGCCAATCAGCAGGGCTTCGACTGGATGGATACCTCGGTATTCTCCCAGGAAAAGGTCGGCTATTTCGGCAACGTGAAGCGCGGTATTCTCCACGGCCCCGGCTATAACTACACCAACATGGACATATTGAAGAACTTCTACCTCAATAATCTGGACCGCAAGATGTACGTGCAGCTCCGCCTTGAGGCCTACAACGTCTTCAACCACCCGAACTTCGCCATGCCTGACGGAAACTTCACGGACGGCCCCGGAAACTTCGGTGTCATCAGCTCCGTCATCCAGCCCGGTATCAACGGCGATCCGCAGCCCGGACGTACCGTGCAAATTGCCGGCAAGTTCTTCTTCTAATACTCACCGGGCGCATCTTCCAGGCATGCGCCCACCCAGACTCAGAAGGCCGCCCATCGGGCGGCCTTCCTTCTTCTTCCTCACAAACCCTTATTGTCCCTGCTTTGCCGGCATCTCCTGCCCGCTCAACCCCGCCGCCACAATCGTCGCCTCGACCATCGCCTCAAACCCCATGCAGTTGTTCAGCATCAGGTGATAAAGCCGGTAGTCCGTCCAGTCCACGTCGTAATACCTGCGAATATAAGCTGCCCGCCGCTTGTCCGTTGCCATTATCTCGGCCTCGGCCACGCTCGCATGCTCCGGAAACTGCTCTGTAAACCACTTCACCCGCCGCGGAAGCGACGCATGCACAAATACGTGAAACGCCCCCGGAGTCTCCCGCAGCAGGCACGCCGCGCCGCGCCCCACCACCACGCATTGGCCCTCCTGGGCTCGCGCCTCCACCGTCTCTCGCACGTGTTCGACCATCCGCTCGCTGTCAAACGTATCCGACTCCGGAACCGGCAGTCGCTCCATCGATCCATGCCAGAACGCCTTCCCAAACCGGTAAAACCACGGATCCAGCCGCTCGTCGCACTGCTGTACCAGGCTCTTTTCCACGCCCGCCTTGGTCGCGATCTCTTCAATCAGGCAGTCGTCAATCAGTTTCCAGCCCAGCCGGTTGGCGAGCATATGCGCATACGTCGCGCCCAGGCTCCCGTACACCCGCTCGACCGTGATGATCCGTACCATTCTTGCAGCCTCCGTGCGGCCATCCTAGCACCGCCCGTAGCACCCACCGCAAGCCCCCGGCCACGCCGCCGGGGACTCGCCTTTCGTCGCACCAATTCCCCGGTTCACCGCATCACCGCTCGCCGTCGCCGGATCAATACCTTAGCTCCACCACCGTCGCGCCCTGTCCGCCTTCATAATGCGGAGGCTCGCTGATTCCCGCCACTTGCGGATGCCGGCTCAGCCACTCCCGCAGCGTCCGTCGAAGCACGCCCATTCCCGTCCCGTGCACCACCCTGATTCGCGGCAGTCCCGCCAGGTACGCCTGGTCCAGAAATCGCTCCACCTCATCCCGCGCCTCATCCGCCGTCTTCCCAATCACGTTGATCTCCCAGCTCGCCACCGGATTCGGCTCCGCCATCTGCACCGTCACGCCCTTCGACCGCAGCCTCGCTGCCTGCGTCTTCAGTTCCGCACCACGCCCCGCGCCCGCTCCCCGAACCACCTCCGCAATCTCGTTCCGCTTCACCCGCATCTTCATCGCGCCCACGGCCACTTCAAAGTTCTCCGCGTCGATCTGCCGCTGCACCGTCGCCATCTGCCCCAGTCGCCGCAGCTTCACCACGTCGCCCGGCCCCACGTCCTTCACCACATGCGGAGTCGCGTTCTCATCCCCCCTCGCCGCACCCGTATGCTGCGCCACCACCGCCGAGTTAAAGCTCTCGCTGAACTCCCTCCTTAGCTGCGCCACCCTCCGCTCCGCCTGTTTCGTCATCTTCTGCTGCGCTGCCTTGTCGTCCAGAGCCTTCACCGTCTCGCGCACTCGATGGTCCAGGTCCTTCAGCAGGCCCTCCACCTGCCGCTCCAGTTCTTTCACCTTGGCGCGCCACTCCTTCAGACCCTCCACCTCCAGCCTGGCTCGTTCCCGGCGCAGTTCCGCTTCCAGCGCCTGCACCCGCCCGCGTTCCATCTCCAGCGCCGCCAGTTGTTCGTGCATCCTGTCCAGAAACCGCGCAATATCCAGCGCCTGCGTGGAGAGCCGCCGTCGCGCGCCCTCCACCATCTCCGCCCGCAGTCCCAGCCGCTCCGCAATATTGATCCCCGCGCTCGCTCCCGGAACCCCCTGCCGCAGCACATACGTCGGCGCCATCGTCCGCTCGTCAAAGCCCACTGCCGCGTTCACCACTCCCGGCGTCGTCTCCGCATAGATCTTCAGCGAGGTATGGTGCGTTGAAATCACCGTCCACGCCCGCCGCCGCAAAAAGAACTCCGCCACCGCCACCGCCAGCGCCGCGCCCTCTTCCGGATCTGTCGCCGATCCCAGCTCGTCCAGCAGCACCAGCGTCCGCTCGCCTGCCGCCTCCGCAATCCGGTTCAGCCGTACAATGTGCGACGAAAATGTCGACAGATTCTGTTCAATCGACTGCGCATCCCCAATATCCGCCAGAAAGCCCTTCAGCACCGGCAGCCGCGCCTCCTCCGCCGTCACCGGAACCCCCGCCTGCGCCATCATCGCCAGCATCGCCACTGTCTTCAGCGTCACCGTCTTCCCGCCCGTATTCGGCCCGCTGATAATCATCTGCCGGTGCTCCCCATCCAGCGCCACGCTTACCGGAACCACCTTGCCGCCCTCGCCCCGCAAACGCCGCTCCAGCACCGGATGCCGCGCCGACTTCAGCACCAACTCTTCTTCAGAAAATTCCCCGGCTGCCCCATACTTTCCGGCAACGGGTGGCCCATTCAAGCCTTCTTCTGGCTTGAGTGGGGACGGACTGACAACTGAAAACTGGGGCCGCACGCCCCCATACTCCACCCCAAACCTTCCCCGCGCCAGCACTGTATCCAGCTCCGCCAGCACCCGCGCCCCGGCCAATATCGGCTCCGCAAACTGCCCCACCTGCCGCGTCATTGCCCGGTAAATCCGGTGAATCTCCGCCTGTTCCTCCTCCAGCAGCCGCACCAGGTCGTTGTTCAGCTCAATCGTCTCCAGCGGCTCCACAAACACCGTCTGCCCGCTGCTGCTCGACCCGTGCACCACCCCCGGAACCCGCCGCTTCCACTCCGCCTTCACCGGAATCACAAACCGCTCGCCCCGGATCGTAATCAGCGACTCCTGCGCGCTCCCGCCTTCGGTAAACCGCCGCAGCGCGCCCTGCAGGCTCTGCTCGATCGCCCGCTGCTGCCGCTCCATCTCCCGCCGAATCCGCTTCAAATCCGGAGAAGCATCATCCGCCAAACTCCCATCCGGCAGCAGCTTTCCCCGGATCGACTCCACCAGCGGCATCAGATCCACGCCCAGCACCCCGGCCGCCGCCGCCGTCAGCTCCGGCAGCGGATTCCCATCCGCAAACTCCGCGCCCCGCAAACCCTTGTCGTCTGTCTTTAGAAAAGCGGCCCACGCCGCAATCTGCTCCGCCAGTGCCGCCACAGCCCGGATCTCATCCGGCT
>JAJZMO010000143.1 GCA_021798235.1 Acidobacteriota bacterium
ATAATGGTCGGGACGGGCAGATTTGAACTGCCGACCCCTCGCACCCCAAGCGAGTGCTCTACCAGGCTGAGCCACGTCCCGACGGTTTGCATGCAATGTGCAGGCAGGGGTAGTTGTATTTTACACGGTTCCCATGCGTGCGGATTTACTGCGTTGGGGGAACGAATTCCTTAGGCAGGCTCGCGCCTTCGCCAAAGAAGAAGTGCTGCATTTGCTCGACCAGGAACTCCTGTGCGGCGGGCGTCCAAGGCTGCAGGCGGTATTCGTTCAAGAGCATCTTCTGGTGCTCGACCCATTCGCCCCAGGCTTTTTTCGAGACGGTGGCGTAGATTTTGTTGCCGAAATCGGTGTCGAAGGGCGGCTCGTCGAGGCCCTCCAGTTGCTGCTTGTATTTCGCACAGAAGACCATGTGTGCCATGCGGTATGTACTCCCTTGGAAATGATTCGCGCAAGCATTCGCGCTGTTGCCGGGGATCGTGAGGATCTGCCGTTGGCCGCGCAGTTGCTGAATCTACATCTATTGTACGGTGTGCGATGGCAGGAAGCGCGGAGCGCTAGAAGCAACTCCGCAGCTTGGGAATGAATTTTGTACTGCAGCGGATTTGCGTTTGGCTGGACTACGCAGGCTGCAGGGGCCAAAGTTGCGTCCTTGCAGCCTGAAAATTTGTTTCTAGCTTCTGTTACTGGAGGCGTAGCACGATGCCAGAGCTGATGGTGACGGAGCTGATGCCGTTAAATTTTCCATACTCGGCTTCAACGACGCGCCAAGCCAAGTGGGGAACTAAATTGACATCGGCACCGCCCGCAAAAGCAATCAATCCGTAGTTCTTGCTTAAGAAGTCGTTGGTGCCTGGGATGTATCCTTGAAAGCCGCCTGAATAGTAGGCGCTGGCCCGCGCACCGCCGAAGAGCACCTCGGCATAAGGGCGCAAGCGGGTGATATCGGTCTTTAAGGAAACCTCTGGGCCAAGAACAAAGGTGTCATATCCCAAGGAGACACCATATTGCGAGGCATGTTCCACAGAAAACCGTGCGTCGCCGCCGATGCGCAACCCAGAGAAGGAATGCTTGAGGGCGACTTCGTCATAAAAGCCGAGGGTGCCGCCGTTGAAGCGCGGGCTGCCGGAGCTGCTGAGGGAGGTGGTACTGAAATCGGCGTAGAGACCAGCGATCTGCGCCTTTGCTGCCAGCGGAGTGAGCAGGAGCGCGAGCACCAGCATCCGAGGGAGGAGCTTGGAGATTTGCATCGAATGACCTCGAAAGAAAAGCAGTTTGGAAATCCGCTGAAAGTGTAACAAATCCGGAACGTCCGCTGCGCGGCAACTGGCGATGCCAGCGGTCAGTGCGGCTTCTCCGTCGAGGGTGGAGCGCTGTCTCCGCGGCTCACGCTGGGTGGATCGGGTTACTAAAAATGCAGGACAAAGCCGCTGCTGAATGTCAGGAGTCCCAAGCTGTGTACACCATTGGCTTCCCGCAGATTCGAATATCCAAACTCAGCAACGCGCCACTGCAAATGGCGGCTGAGTTGGAAATCCATTCCTGCCAGGCCCTGACTGTCGAGCGCAGCGCCACCGTTTTCATTCTTGCTGTTGAGCACGGGGCCGGATGTCGGTACAGGATCGCCATCGGGGATCAACTCTCCGATTTGAGAATCCGCGACGCCGATCAGTCCTTCCACATAGGGATTCAGGCGCTGGTGCGCCAGATGCAGAGCGGCGCGGATGCCTCCGGACACTGCCAATAAGGATTGAGCCGGGCCGCCGCCATAGGCGCTGTTGCTGCCCGATTGCAAAGCAAGGCGAAAGTCGGGGCCGAGGGTCATGGCGGGGAGGTGGGAAGAGAAATGTTTGTCGAAGTACGCACCGAAGGTGACGCCGTACATCCACGGCTCTCCAGCAGATTGAATATCCGTAGCATTGAATTCGCTATAGATTCCGGTTTGTGCCAGGGTCGGCATCGTAACGAGAAACGCGAAGCCAAGAGCGAAGAGTGCGGTCCATTTGAATTTCACGAGAAAGAGGGTTCCTTTGCTGAAGATGGATGGCCGGAAGCGCGTGCGCACACGCACGCCGATTTTGCGAAGCTCAATGGAAGCGCATCACAACGCCCATACTCACGGCTCTGGGATGCGAGCTGGTTCCATTATCCGATATTTGGCTGAAGCTGAACTCGGCAACACGCCAATCTATGGAATGGGTGAGTGGGATGTCCATCCCGTAGATGAGTTGGTACTCATATTTGCTGTCCGAGACTCCGGCAGGACCCATGCCCGGTTGCATGGTTGCACCCGATTGATAATGTCCCAAGCCGAATAAGCCTTCCAAGTATGGATGCAATTGAAACGTAGCAGGCTGAAGCGCCAGTCGAGGGCCTGCGAGAAAGCTGTCTAGCCGAGTGGATTCTCCACCAAAGAGGAAGGATCCTCGCGCATCCAAGCCCGGATGCAGCGCCCCCCAGTGCCATCGGTCGCCGTAGACGCCCACAATCGGGCCGTTCACCCAATCGGCGCTGGGGGCATTTAATTTTGCTGCGTTGTATTCGGCATAGGTGCCGATCTGGGCCAGGGCGTGTAGGGAAAATAGCAGGAGCAAGCAGGAAAGGATTCGCAAACGAAACATGTTTGGACACACCTCAACTTCGGTTAGACGGAACAGAATGAAAAAGGTTGGATGCGCTTCAAAAACGGCAAAACTATGGGGCTAGAATACCACGCAGTTTTCTTAGTGTTGCTTGCGCTTTTTTTCGCGCTTGCGATGCTTTTGGGCCACTGCCGTCTTGGGTTTCTTTTGGAAGCGATTGCCCGATCCGCCTTTGGGCAGGATGGATTCTTCCACGATGGAGAACTGCAATTTATTTTCGAAGACGTCGATGCGGTCGAGAATGACCTGCACGCGCGCGCCGGCGGCATAGCTGTGGCCGGTACGCTCGCCTTGAATTAGTCGCGTGTTCTCGCGGTAGGTGTAGTGGTCGTTGCGCAGCGTGTCGATAGGAACCAGGCCTTCGACGAAAAGGTCGTCGAGTTCGACAAACAGGCCATAGCGTGTGGCGCTCAACACGATGGCGGCAAACTCCTCACCCACACGGTCGCGCATAAAGCGGACCTTTTTCCACTCGATCAATTCGCGTTCGGCCTCGGCTGCGGTGCGTTCCGTCTCACTGCAATGCTGCGCGATGGCGGCAAGCGCTTCGGCGTCGATCGGAGCGGGCAGGGCGGAGTCGGCGCGTTGCAAGGCTGGCGCTGGTTGCAGCCGCGTGGATCGCTGCGCCCATGGGGATGGGGTTGTGTTGGGTGGGGGGAATGCAATGTGTCCCGAAACGCCCGCCTGGAGCAGCGCTTTGATGATGCGATGCACGATGAGATCCGGATAGCGCCGGATGGGCGAGGTGAAGTGCGTATAGCACGGCGTCGCCAGCGCGAAGTGGCCTAGATTCTCTTCGCTGTAGCGCGCCTGGCGCAGCGAACGCAACATGAGATAGGTCAGGATGCGCTCCTCTGGCTTGCCCGCCAATCGCTCGACGAGCCGCCGGTACATCTGCGGCGTGACGGGAATCTCTTCGGGGATTTCGACGGTGTGCCTGCGCTCATTGCCGCCGCGGCGCACGCGGTCGCGCCGGTCGCCGCGCGTCTCCAGCTTGCGCACCGGCAGCGCACCCAGGCCGAGTGAGTAGCCAAAGCCGGCAGCAATCTCCTCAAAATTCACGATGCGCTTCGGCTCCGGCTTTTCGTGAATGCGATAGAGACTGGGTGCGCCGGTCTGCGCGATCCAGGCGGCCACGGCCTCATTGGCGGCGAGCATGCACTCCTCAATCAACCGATTGGCCCAGGTGCGTTCGGAGCGGGCGATGCCGCGCATGCGGCCCTGCTCGTCAAATTGAATTACCGGCTCCGGCAGATCGAAGTCGATGGAGCCGCGCCGCTCACGCTGCGTGTTCAGCAGGCGCGCCAGCGCGTAGAGGCGCTCGAACTCCGGCACAAGATCGGCAAACTCCGCGCGCGTGGCCGCATCGCCGTCGAGAATCGCATGCACCTGGGTGTAGGTCATGCGCCGCGCAGAGCGGATCAGGCCCTGACAGACCTCCGCCGAGAGCACGGCACCATCGGCGGCGATTTGCAGGATGCAGGAGAGCACGAGTCGATCTTCATTGGGGCGCAGGCTGCACACATCGGTCGATAATGCGGCGGGCAACATGGGAATGGCGCGGTCGGGAAAGTAGACCGAGTTGCCGCGCAGGTGCGCCTCCTGGTCCAGCGCCGTGCCCGGCTGCACGTAGGCGGCGACGTCGGCGATGTGAACGTGCAGTTCGTAGCCGCCGCCTTCATCGCTGCTGAGCGGACGCGCATAGACGGCATCGTCAAAGTCGCGCGCGGTTTCTCCGTCAATGGTGACAATGGGCAACGCGCGAAAGTCACGGCGGCCCGCGCTGAGAGCGGGGTTGGATGCGGGCGGCACGGCTACGCGCGTGGCCTGCTCCAACACCGCGTCGGGAAAGACATGCGGCAGGTGATGCTTGCGGATCAGGATCTCGACGTCCACGCCGAAGGCCTCGCGGTCGCCTAAAACTTCCAGCACGCGACCGCGCGCCGGACGCGTGGGTGTGGGCCAGTCGGTAATCTCGACATGAACGACGAGGCCATCGAGAGCGCCTTGTGCGGCAGCAGCGGCAGCGTGCACGGCAACGGTCTGCGCTTCGGCTCCCAACACGCGATGCGGCGATGCGGTGTCGTGTGCCTGCGGAATCTCCATGCCTGCGGGGATGAGAATCGGCTGCGCGTTGCGCTCGCCGATGGGCGTGACGAAGTTTGCAGGCCATCGAGAGGTGTCTGCGCGTTCGGTGCGGCTGGGGCGACGCGCGGCGCGGCCTGCATGAAAGATGCCCACGAAGGTGGGCGTGCGCCGCTCCACAATGCGCGTGATGCGCCCGGCGCGGCGGCCATCGCTGCGCGCGGGCAGCAGGGCAATTTGCACGATGTCGCCCTGCATTGCGCCTTCGATCGCATCGGCGGGAATGAAGACATCCTGTTGCAGGCCGGAGCCGGGCGTGAGCGGGCGAACAAAGCCGTAGCCCTCGCGGTTCAGGTCCAGGCGGCCAATCACGGGTGCATCCTGCTTTTTTGCGGAGGCCAGCGCCCACTGCTCGCTGTCGGTTTTGGTCAACAGTCCGCGCGCGGTAAGGCGGGCAAGCTGTTCGAGCAGCAGCCGTCGCTCGCGACCGCCGCCGAGGCCGAGTTCACGCACCAATTGTTTGTAGCCTGCGCGTTGGCCGGGGGCGCGCTCAATGCGGCGCAACAAATCTCGGTCGGTCATGGGGTTACTCCCGTGTGGATTTTGGACCTATTGCCTGTTGCGTCATTGCTTCTTATGGTACCTTTGGCAGGTAGAGGCTGGCTCCATTCTGGAGCGTGTACCATTTTTGCCCTTGGCCCATATATATTTTGAATGTCATTGCAGGATTGCGCGCGGCGTTCAGGTACGATGGCAGCGAGTGAGCCTGAGCAACAGGAACGGCCAACTCCATTCGATTTTCATTCCGGATTTTTTATTCCGGTGCATACTGGAGTCGCCAGCACAATGAAAGGATCGCAGAAGCATATGTGGAAACCCAACCAACCCGGAACCAACTCCCTGACCCCAACAGAGCCAACACGCCCAGCCCTGCCCCCAGCGACAGGCGCAGACGCACAACACGCACGTCCGGCCATGCCCACAGCCATTCCAGCTACCAGCGAACAGGCCACCATTGGCAAATCGCTGGTGATCAAGGGAGAAATCTCTGGCAGCGAAACGCTCTACATTGACGGCCAGGTGGAAGGCTCCGTCAACATGAGCGGTAACCGCGTCATTGTCGGGCGCAACGGCATCGTGGCGGCCAACATTGTCGCGCGCGAAGTGGTTGTGTTGGGCAAGGTGCGCGGCAACGTCAATGCCAGCGACCGCGTGGACATTCGCAGCGAAGGTTCGCTGACCGGCGACGTGATCGCCCAGCGCATCAGCATTGAAGATGGCGCCTACTTTAAGGGTGGCATCGACATTCGCAAGCCGGGTGGCAATAATCACGTCAAGGAGCAGCAGGAGCGGATCCTGTCCACGCAGGCTCCGGCACCCTCGCCTGCACCGGGGATTTCATCCCAGATTGCCGCCTCGGCGATGTAGGTGCCGTGAGAGCGAATCTCTTGCAGGGCTGACGCGCAATCAAGCGTGTCAGCCCTTTTGTGTCGAACTACTGTGCAGCGCTGGTAACGGTTACGCCGGAGGCTTTGGAGAGTGCGTCCAACACTGCGCGGTACTGCTTCTTGTCCGCTTGGAACTCCAAGGTGCCGCCCGTTCCGTGATTGTCCCACGTAACCGTAATGAAGTCCTTTTCCAGTGTTGTAAACATGACAGGAACTCCCACGGGCCAGAGGAACAAGGAAATGATCAGGCCGGTCATGATTCTGTGGTGCTTGTACTGTTCCCAGGTGATGGTTTTGATCGCGGATGTGGGTATGGTGTAGGGCTGATTCCAGTTCGAGATGGATTGGAAGCTGTCTTGGGAGCATTTCTTTTTCGGCTGCGTTTTTCCGTCTTCGTTGGTCACAGTGCCGGAATCATCGCAGGCCATGTAAACGCTCAGGCTGGTGTTAGAGACAGCAACTCCAACGGACTGGTACAACGTGGCGTCGGCAAGACTCCCGCCCCGATATGTGGCAACCGTGTGCGCGTTGGCCGTATCCGGAGCGGCAGGAACAAGCGATGCGGCGGGCGCACTGCTCGCTGCGGCAGGCATAGTTGTGTCACTGGTTGCGGCCAAGGACAGTGGAGTGGATGTGATCGTAAGCAACGCAAGGATGCAACAAGTCAGAATCATTTTCATTAAATTTGTAAAGCCTCCTGTGAGATAGACGTGCGGAAAATAATTTGTAATCAAGGACTGCAACGTTTTTACACAAAAACACCACTTCCCGACCGGCCCGCAAACATCGGGTGTCGGACGCAGACTCGTCTGCATAGAAATTGGGGCAGATAGCTACGGCCATCCAACATCAGGTAGAAATAGGGGCAACTCTTGTGTCTGAGTCAGCGTAATGAATGGAAGGGCAATTGGCAATCATAATCGTAGATGGATTGTTGCTGAGTCAGCGCTTTGCGCAATCTGAATCGTTTTTTATGGGGAATACATCTACTTTGTTGGAGTGCTGGGAGGGTACATGTTAAATATTCGTTACAACAAAGATCGTGGTCACGCCAATCATGGCTGGCTGGATACGCACTACTCCTTTTCCTTTGCGGATTACTTTGATCCCGGGCAAATGGGCTTTCGCGCACTGCGCGTTATCAATGAGGATCGCATCGCGCCCAGCAAGGGATTTGGCACGCATGGTCACCGCGACATGGAGATTCTCACCTACATGCTGGGCGGCACGCTGGAGCACAAGGACTCGCTCGGCTCCGGGGGCCAGTTGCGTCCCGGCGAGGTGCAGTTTATGTCCGCAGGCAGTGGCGTGCGTCACAGCGAATTTAATCCCTCTGCGGAGGAGACGGCGTACCTGTTGCAAATCTGGCTACTGCCCAACCGGCAGGGACTGGAGCCGTTCTATGGACAGAAGCAGTTCCCGATTGCGGAGCAGCCGAACCGGCTGCACCGCATTGCCACACGCGATGGCCGCGACGGCACCTTCTTGATTCGCGCGGATGCGGAGGTCGCTGCCGCGCGCTTGGAGCCGGGTGCGTCGTTGACGGTGCCCTTGGCCTTGGGTAACGGATGGCTGCAAGTGGCGCGCGGAGCACTCACCGTTAATGGGGAGTCTGTGGCTCAGGGCGACGGTGTGGCGATCACTGCGGAGTCGCAGGTGAACCTGCAGGCAGACGCGAAGAGCGGTGCGGAGCTATTGCTCTTCGATCTGGTGTAGCGCCGATTCACTGCGAGCAATGCTGTTGGGGGATGCGATCTGCGCTCCCACCCTAGCCGCAAAAAATGCGGCTAGGGTGGGGCAGCGAAGATTGGGATGGGGTAGGGCAGAGCTTGTTTCCGCTGGCCTGCAATCGACGCTAGCGGGGTGCGGTGGCGGGCAGAATCTCGTCCACATCCACCCACGCCGTGGGGTAGATGCCGGTGTAGCAGGCGGTGCAGTAACGCAGATCGCCGGTCTCGCCGCAGGAGTGCAGCAGGCCATCCAGCGATAAATAGGACAGCGAATCGGCCTCAATAAACTTGCAGATCGTCTCCACCGATTGCGAGGCCGCGATCAGCTCGCGCTTGCGGGGCGTGTCCACACCATAAAAGCAAGGCGAAATGGTGGGTGGGCAACTAATGCGCAGATGCACTTCCTTCGCGCCTGCTCCGCGCACCATGCGCACAATTTTCCGACTCGTTGTCCCGCGAATGATGGAGTCGTCAATCAAGATGACGCGCTTGCCTTCGAGTAGATTGCGGACCGGGTTCAGCTTTAGCTTGACGCCAAAGTCGCGCACGCGCTGCTCTGGCTCAATGAAAGTGCGGCCCACGTAATGATTGCGAATGAGGCCGAAGCGAAAGGGAATGCCGCTCTCCTCTGCGTAGCCGATGGCCGCAGTGACGCCGGAGTCGGGCACGGGCACGACCAAATCTGCGGGCACGCCGGACTCGCGCGCAAGCTGGCGGCCCATCTCCTCGCGGCTCTCCTGCACCCAGCGGCCAAAGATGCGGCTGTCGGGCCGTGCGAAGTACACATGCTCAAAGACGCAACTGGCCTGCTCGACGCCACTGGCGAATTGGCGACTGCTGACGCCTTCCTTGGAAACCATGACCAGCTCGCCGGGGCGGACATCGCGCTCATAGGTGGCGCGCAGCAGGTCAAAGGCGCAGGTCTCGCTGGCGAAGACGATGGTCTCGCTGCCGTCGTCATTGCGCACGCGGCCCATGGAGAGCGGGCGAAAGCCATGCGGATCGCGCGCGGCAAAGATGCGGTCGCGCGTCATCATCACAATGGAGAACGCGCCTTCGACCTGGCGCAGGGAGTCGGCGATGGCGTCGATCAGCGTCTGCTCCTGGGAGTGCGCGATCAACTGCACAATAATTTCGGAATCGCTGGTGGTCTGGAAGATGGCGCCCTCGCGCTCCAAGCGCGTGCGCGTGCCGCCCAGGTTCACCAGATTGCCATTGTGTGCGATGGCGATGAGGCCTTTGGTGGACTCAACGCGAATCGGCTGCGCATTCAGCAACGCAGAGTCGCCGGTAGTGGAGTAGCGCGTGTGCCCAATGGCCAGAGGGCCGGGCAATTTTTCGAGCACGTCGTCGGTAAAGATTTCTGCGACGAGGCCCATGCCTTTAATGTTCCAAAGATTTTCAGAGTCGGCGCTGGCGATGCCGGCAGACTCCTGCCCGCGATGCTGCAAGGCGTAGAGGCCGAGATAGACCTGACGCGCCGCATCGGGGTGGTTGTAAATGGCAACGACGCCGCACTCCTCGCGCAGCTTGTCGAAGGGAACATCCGCATCGGGCAGGGGCTGCAACTCGGGATCAATCATGCCTGTACACCTTCGTGTTGCAGCATTTGTTCCAGGCTCTTCGACCATGCAGGAGCCAGCTCCGCAATGGTTGTGTTGAGCAAGGTGCGCTGGCCGACGCGGATGGCGAATGCACCGCTGGTGACGGTGCCGCGCGCTGCGATGTGCAGTCCGTGCTCGGCGGCGATGGCCTCCACGCGCTGCACGGCAGCGGGTGCGCAGCTCACCACGACGCGGCTGGCGGCTTCTTCAAAGAGTGCGAGCACGTCGTTGGTGGTTGCGTCGGGCAGTGTGATCTCTGCGCCCAAATGGTTGGTAAAGCCGCCCTCGGCCAGCGTAACGGCCAGGCCGCCATCGGAGATGTCGCGTGCCGAACGCAGCAGGCGCGCCTGCGCCAGTGCTGCCAACGCGCGATGCAGATTCGCTTCCGCCTGTAAGTCGAGCGCGGGAGGCTGACCCCAGAGCGTGTGCAATACTTGCCGCGCATATTCGCTGGAGCCGAAGCGCGGGAGCGCATCCGTTGTGGGAGCCTGCGTCTTGGGAGCCAGCACCAGCACGGCGTCGCCTGCCTGCTGAAAATCCGCAGCCACAGCGGTGCTCACGTCTTCCAAAATGCCAACGATGCCGACGATCGGCGTGGGATAGATCGCCTCGCCGACGGTCTCGTTGTAGAGCGAGACGTTGCCGCCTGTGATGGGCGTGCCGAGCGCGGTGCAGGCTGCGGCGATGCCGTCAATGGCTGTCGCAAGCTGCGCCATAATCTCCGGCTTTTCCGGATTGCCAAAGTTCAAGCAGTTGGTGGCGGCCACGGGGGTGGCGCCGGTGCAGGCCACTTTGCGCGCGGACTCGGCCACGGCGTGCGCTGCGCCGAGTTGCGGATCGAGATAGCACCAGCGGCCATTGCCGTCGAGAGCCATGGCCAGTGCGCGCTGTGTGCCTTTGATGCGCATCAGGCCGGCCTCATTGCCGGGGCCTTGCACGGTGTTGGTTTGCACCATGCTGTCGTACTGCTCATACACCCAGCGCTTGCTGCAAATGTTGGAAGAAGCCAACAGCGTGCGCAGATCGGAAAGATTTTTTTCCGCAGTCTGCGGTGCGGTTAGCGCCTGCGCCACTGCGGCTGCGGGCTGCGCGGCCACAGGAGCCTTCCACTCGCCGACGGGCCGGTGGTAGCGCGGCGCATCATCGGTAAGCGAGACGTTGGGAATGTCGGCCATCAACTTGCCGTGGTGCTCAATGCGCAGGCGCGGCTCGGCGATGACGCTGCCGACGATGACTGCATCCAGTCCCCACTTGGCAAAGACCCGCAGCACTTCATCGGCGCGGCTTTTTTCGGCCACCAGCAACATGCGCTCCTGGGATTCGGAGAGCATCATTTCGTAAGCGGTCATGTGCGCTTCACGCTGCGGAATCTGGTCCAGATTCATCGCAAGGCCCACGCCGCCGCGCGCGCCCATCTCGCAACTAGAGGAGGTCAGCCCGGCTGCGCCCATGTCCTGAATGCCAACGATCGCGCCCGTGCGCATGGCTTCCAGGCAGGCTTCGAGCAGCAGCTTTTCCATGAACGGATCGCCGACCTGCACGTTGGGCCGCTTTTGTTCGGAGCCTTCGTTGAACTCTTCGCTGGCCATGGTCGCGCCGTGGATGCCGTCGCGGCCCGTTTTGGCGCCGACATAAATGACGGGATTGCCAATGCCGG
>JAJZMO010000342.1 GCA_021798235.1 Acidobacteriota bacterium
CCGAGCAGCATCAGGTTGACCAGCTCCTGAATCGTGGCGACGGAATTTTTATGCTGCGTCAGCCCCATGGCCCAGCAGGCGATCATCGCTTGGGAGCGCAAAATAATTTGTGCAAGAGATTCGATCTTCGCGCGTGGCAGGCCGCTGAAGGCTTCGATCTCATTCCAGGGAACCGCGAGCGCCTGTTCGCGGAAAGTTTCGAAGCCATGCGTATGCGCGCGCAGAAATTCATGGTGGAGCACTTGGCCGGGACGCCGCGCTTCCTCTTCCAAAATGCAGCGGATGATGCCTTTGAGCAGCGCAAGGTCGCCGTTGATGCGCACCTGCACAAAGTGGCTGGCGATGGGTGTACCGCGTCCCAAGAGATGCAGCGGTTCCTGCGGATGCGCGAAGCGCTCCAGCCCAACCTCGCGCAGTGGATTGATGCTGACAATCGTGGATCCGCGTCGCGCAGCGGCTTGCAGATATGTCAACATGCGCGGATGATTCGTACCGGGGTTCTGGCCCAGAATGAGAATGGTGTCGGCCAGTTCAAAGTCGCGCAGAGTCACCGTACCTTTGCCCACGCCGATGGTGGGCAGCAGCGCTGCGCCCGAAGATTCATGGCACATGTTGGAGCAGTCGGGCAGATTGTTGGTGCCCAACTCGCGCGCAAAAAGCTGGTAGAGAAACGCCGCCTCATTGCTGGTGCGACCCGAGGTGTAAAAGATGGCTTCGTTCGGATTGGCCAGGGCATTCAACTCGCTGGACAGCAATGCAAAGGCTGCATCCCAGTCGATGGGTTGGTAGTGGTCGCTGCCAGCGGGCAGAAACATGGGCGTGGTCAGGCGGCCTTGCTGGCTCAACCAGTGGTCTGATTTTCGCGTTAGGTCGCTGACGCTCCAAGCGTGAAAAAAGTCCGCGTGGATGCGCTGACTGGTGGCCTCTTCGGCAATGGCCTTGGCTCCGTTTTCGCAGTATTCGTTGATGCTGCGGTGCGTGTCCGGATCGGGCCAGGCGCAGCCGGGGCAGTCAAAGCCATCAAACTGGTTGACGCGCAACAGGGCAGGGAGGCCGCGCAGCAGGCCGGGCTGCTCCAACGTGAACTCGATGGTCTTGGCGATGGCCTCGGCCCCGGCGGCCACGTGCGCGCGCTCTTCGATGCGCGGCGGGTGAGGCTCCAGCGGCGGCTGCGCGTGGCGCGTCCTGTCTGGCGTTGGCTCCTGCGGAGTGTGGGTGTTGGCGCTCACGAGCCTCCCTTTACGTGCAGAGTCCATCATCGCGCGAATTGAAAAAGATTGCACTATGGGCAGGGCATCCATCTCGGCACCCATTTTTTTGAAAGATTTAGTTGCCGTCTATACAGGAAAAACTGTACTGTTTCGAGTAGGAAAAATTTCCAGCACGCAGTTGTTGTATTCTTCCGATCATATTTGCATTGCAAGAAATTAGGATGATTCCGCATGGCCGAACAAACACAAACCGCTGTTAGTTTTGAGTCCGTTCTCAATGAAACCCGCGTCTTTCCGCCGCCAGCAGCCTTTGCTGCCAAGGCGCACATCCACAACCGCGCCGAATATGACGCGCTCTATCAGCGCTCCATTCAAGATCCGGAAGGCTTCTGGGCCGAGGCCGCGCGCGAGCTGCACTGGTTTACGCCGTGGAAGCAGGTACTGCAATGGGAAGCGCCCTGGGCCAAGTGGTTTGTGGGCGGCACGATGAACATCGCCTATAACTGTCTGGATCTGCAAGTGGCGCGCGGACGTGGCGACAAGACGGCCATTCTGTGGGAAGGCGAGCCGGGCGAGGTGCGCAAGCTCACCTTTGCCGAGTTGAGCCGCGAAGTGCAACGCGCCAGCAACATGCTGCGCGCGCATGGCGTGCAAAAGGGCGACCGCGTGGCGATCTACATGGGCATGACGCCAGAGCTGGCGATTGCCGTTCTGGCCTGTGCGCGCATCGGCGCGGTGCATTCGGTGATCTTTGGCGGATTTGCGGCCAGCGCTCTGGTGGACCGCATCGGCGATGCGCAGGCCAACGTGGTTATCACGCAGGATGGCAGCTACCGGCGCGGCGGCGAAGTGCGTCTGAAGGCCACGGTGGATGAGGCGATGGAACGCTGCCCCAATGTGCGCAGCGTGATCGTCTATCGCCGCACGGGCAGCGCGGTAACCATGCGCGCCGGGCGCGACCACTGGTGGCAGGAGGAGATGGCCAAGGTCAGCGACGTTTGCCCAGCCGAAGCATTGAATGCCGAGCATCCGCTCTACATCCTGTACACATCGGGCACCACCGGCAAACCGAAGGGCATTGTGCACACCACTGGCGGCTACGCTGTACATACCTATCTGACCAGCAAATACATCTTCGACCTGAAGGACAACGATGTGTACTGGTGTACGGCGGACATCGGCTGGGTGACGGGCCACTCGTATGTGATTTATGGAGTGCTGCAGAATGGCGTGACCTCCGTGATGTACGAAGGCGCGCCGAACTGGCCGGAGAATGACCGCTTCTGGAAGATTATCGACGACCATCGCGTGACCGTCTTCTACACCGCTCCAACGGCCATTCGCGCCTTCATCAAGTGGGGCGATCAATTTCCCAAAAAACACAAGTTAGACACATTGCGCCTGCTGGGCACGGTCGGCGAGCCGATCAACCCGGAGGCATGGATGTGGTACCACAGCGTGATTGGCAAGGATCGTTGCCCGATTGTCGATACCTGGTGGCAGACGGAGACAGGCGGCATCTTGATTGCTCCCATCCCCGGCGCGGTGCCCACCAAGCCCGGTAGCGCCACGCTGCCCTTCTTTGGCATTCAGCCGGAGGTGGTGACACGCGATGGCCAGCCTGTGCCACACGGCCAGGGTGGATTGTTAATTGTGCGCAAGCCGTGGCCAGGCATGGCGCGCACCATCTACAACGATGCCGAGCGTTACGTGCAGCAGTATTGGTCGGATATTCCCGGAGCGTACTTTACCGGCGACGGCGCACGCCGCGATGCCGATGGCTACTTCTGGCTGATGGGCCGCGTCGATGATGTCATCAACGTATCCGGCCATCGGTTGGGCACAATGGAGGTGGAGTCGGCGCTGGTGGCGCATCCCAAGGTGGCCGAGGCCGCCGTGGTGGGTCGCCCCGACGCGCTCAAAGGGCAGGCGATTTCGGCCTTCGTAACGCTGGAGTCGCAGTATGCGCCGTCGCCAGAGTTGAAGGAAGAGCTGCGCGCCTGGGTGGCCAAGGAGATTGGCGCGCTCGCACGGCCCGACGATCTGCGCTTTACCGATGCACTGCCCAAGACGCGCTCCGGCAAGATCATGCGGCGTCTGCTGCGCGAGCTGGCCGCCACGGGCGAAGTGAAGGGCGACACAACCACGCTGGAAGACTTCAGCGTGCTGGCCAAGCTGGGCCAAGAGGAGTAACTCCGCTTGGCAACGGAGACCGCATCCACAGTTGCACCTGTTCCCCTTGCTGGCCCGGGCACGCATGTGCCCGCGCTGGACGGTGTGCGCGGCCTAGCGATCCTGATGGTGCTGGTGTTTCATCTCCTGCTATTCAATGACATTGGAAGCCGGTGGGCGGAGGCCCTGTCCCAGTTGCGGGGGCTGTGTGGCGCTGGTGTCGACTTATTTTTTGTCCTTTCAGGATTTCTCATCACGGGCATCCTGTATGACACATTGCACAGCGAGCATTATTTTCGCAACTTTTACATACGCAGATTTCTGCGCATCTTTCCGCTCTACTATGGATTTTTATTTCTGCTGCTGGCGCTGACGCCTTGGTTGCATGTGACCTGGGGTGGACGGCAGTTTGTTCTGCTCGCCTATCTGCAAAACACAGCCATTTGGTTTCCGGTCTCAGGCTTTCATCCGTCTTTAGTGGTAGACCTTAATCACTTTTGGTCACTAGCGGTGGAAGAACAGTTTTATTGCGTCTGGCCCCTGGTGGTTTTTCTGGTGCGAGACCGGAAACGGCTGATGCAACTTGCGTTGGGACTGTCTGCCTGCGCGCTGGCACTGCGGATTGCGCTGGCCACGTACAGCACGGCGCTGGCCAGCGGCATTGTGCATGAGTGGACGCTTTGCCGCATGGATACATTGATGCTGGGCGGGGTGCTGGCCCTGTGGCTGCGCGGGGACGGATCATTTATACGCTCTGCAGAACGCCATCGCATGCTGCCCGCGATCTTTTTCTGGGCCGTAGTCCTTCTGATTTCCGTATATGCAGTGATCCATCCGCGTGTGGGTTTTGGGTACGGATTTTTCGGCGCTACCTATGGTGGAACGCTGCTGGCTTTGGCGTTTGCGGTGCTGATATTCCTATCCATCCAGCCCGGAACACGATGGAACCGTTTCTTCTCCGTGGCATGGCTGCGCAGTTTTGGAAAATATAGTTATGGGATCTATGTGCTGCACATTCTTGTTGGGTACCTTCTGAGCACCACGATCCGCAAGTGGCTGGGGACCAGCCTGCGCATTTGGCTGACGCCGCAGCTGCACTCCCGGCCAGCGGCGATTCTGGTGGAGTTTGCCGTCAGCGTCAGCGTGGTCTATGCGGCGGCATGGCTCAGTTACAACTTGTATGAAGTGCGCTTCCTGCGTCTCAAGCGCCGCTTTGCTGCTTAAGGGGAGACGCTTCACAAGCGCGGATCGCTCCCTCAGCGGCTCAAGCCGCACTGCGAGGCTTGGACAAGGGGACGGGCTGAAGCCCGTCCCCATCCCAACAACAGATTCCCAACAACAGACTTGTTCAGAGATTTCTTGAAAGATTCAGTGGAGTCTGTGCCGCTCTGCGGGTCGACATATTTTCGATTCCACTCACTTCTTCTCATCCACGCTGCACGTGCAGGCGGTGGGAGCATCTTCGTTGCTGGATTCCAGCATCACCTTCCAGGTTCCATCCGTCTCTTTCTTCCAGACGGTCATATAGCGGCCATGCGTCGGGGGCAAATTCTTCGCGTGTCCTTCGTAATGCCCCCACGTGTAGCCCATGTCGCCCGAGGGTGCGAGTTGGCCGCCCTCCGGTGTCCATGTCAGTTGGTAATCCTGTGGCGACCAGCGTGCCTGCGCGGCAATCGCCGTTTGTCCAATGACCGCCGCAGCACGATTGCCCAGTGTCACGCCATCCTTGTCAAAGAAGGAAGCAAAGGCTGTGCCGCCGCCTTCTGCCACGGCTGCGGCAAACTTCTTTTCCAGTCCGAACAGAAACGCTTCGCCTGGTGTCAGCGTGGGTGAGGTCAGCAGATCGGGTGCAGAGAGGTTTTCTTGCACTCCCGGCAAAAGATCGAGCGAAGGTTTTTGTGTTGCCGGAGCCGCAGCGCTTGTCTGTGCCAGGCAAGAACCACAGCTAACGAGTATGACTGCCCAAGAGATTCCATTCCAAAGCGAGATTTTTTTTTGCGCCATCAACCGCCATCCTGTAGGAGCCAGAGTGCATCCTTGGCGCTATGGTACCCGCGACACAAATGCTTTGTCATTCCGTGTGCGGTCGCGCCATCCCCGGTTTCCCCAGCCGCCACACGGCTGCCAAACATCTGCTAAACCTTGCACCGTTTCCGGTATACTAGAGCCAGTGTTCCCCAGCGCGGACGCAGCCCAGTTGGGGCCGTAGACAAGGCTGCGCGGTATCTTTTGAGGAGTCAAAGCGTGCTCGCCAAGGATGGCGACACGCAGCCAGCAGATGAGCCAGATTCTCGACACCATCCAATCTCCGCGCGACATCAAAAACCTCCCCTTGGCGGATCTGGAGCGATTGGCGCAGGAGATTCGCGAGCGCATGATTCAAGTGCTCTCGAAGACCGGCGGACATCTGGGGCCGAACCTCGGCGTGGTCGAACTCACCCTGGCCATGCACGTTGTTTTTGACACGCCCAAGGATCACTTCACCTTTGACGTCAGCCATCAGGCCTATGTACACAAGCTGCTGACGGGCCGTCGCGAGCAGTTCCATACCATGCGCCAACCTGGCGGCTTGAACGGCTTTATGCTGCGCACGGAAAGCGAGCACGATTGTTACGGCGCAGGCCACGCGGGCACGGCCATCTCTGCCGCGCTGGGCATGGCCGTTGCACGCGACCTGGCTGGCCGCGATGAAAATGTGATTGCCGTTGCCGGCGATGCGGCCTTTACCAATGGCATCTCCTACGAAGCGCTGAACAACATTGCAGCGCAAACCAAGCGCCTCATCGTCGTGCTCAACGACAATGAGTGGTCGATAGATCGCAACGTTGGGGCCATCGCCTCCTACTTCCATCGCATTGTTACAAATGAGCGCTACGCGCATCTGCATGAACGCGCCATCCGACTGATCGAAAAACTGGGCGGCTCCAATGCGCGCAAAGTAGCACGGCGTGCGGAGGAAGCGGCCAAAGGCCTGCTCTGGCCCTCATTTTTGTTTGAGGAGTTTGGGCTTACCTACTACGGCCCCATCGACGGCCATGATCTTGGCTTGCTCATCGAGACTTTCCGCTTCTTAAAGACGCAGGATCGTCCCGTCATTCTGCATGTGCTCACGCAAAAGGGCCGCGGTTTTCAACCTGCGCTGGACAAGCAGAAAAAATTCCACGGCGTCAGTCCGTACCATCCAGAAACCGGTGAGACCAAATCCGCCGGACAAAAAACCTACTCGGAGGTTTTCGCCGAGACGATGGTCAAGCTGGCGGACACGAATGATCGCGTTGTTGCCATCACCGCAGCCATGCCCAACGGCACGGCGCTGGATCTGTTTCGTCCGCATCATCCCAAGCGCTATTTTGACGTCGGCATCGCCGAAGAACATGCCGTCATTTTTGCGGCGGGCATGGCTACGCAGGGCTACAAACCGTGCTGCGCCATTTACTCCACGTTTTTGCAACGCGCGGTTGATCCCATCATTCACGACGTCTGCCTCCAAGAATTGCCCGTCGTATTCTGCATGGATCGAGCTGGTCTCTCCGGAGACGATGGTCCCACGCACCACGGACTCTTCGACATTAGTTATCTGCGCGGCGTTCCCAATCTTGTGCTGATGGCGCCAAGCAATGAGGACGAGCTGGCCGATATGCTCTGCACCGCAGTGGAACACAACGGACCCAGCGCCGTCCGCTATCCGCGCGGCACCGGACCGGGCGTAGCCGTCAAGCCAACCCCAGCAGCCCTGCCAATCGGCAAGGCGCAGGTGCTGCGTCAGGGCGGGGAAGTAGTCATTCTTGGCTTGGGCGCGATGCTGGACACTGCCACCGAACTGGCTGACCTGCTGGAGCAGCAGGATTGCCCAGTCACGCTCATCAATCCGCGCTTCATCAAGCCGCTGGATGAAGAGTTGATCGCTGAAGCCGCTCGCAACGCCAGCGTGCTCCTCACGCTGGAGGATCATGTTTTGATGGGCGGATTTGGCAGTGCGGTGTTGGAGTGCCTCCAGCTCCGCCAGATCCATACACCCGTGGTGCGCATCGGTTGGCCCGACCAGTTCATTGAGCACGGCAAGGTGGATCAGCTGCGCGCAAAGTATGGCCTGACCGCCAGCGCCGCTCTGGCACAACTCCAACCCTACTTGCGCCATTCGCGCTCGTTGCATCTAACGGCACAGCGGTAAAGTGCCCGCTTTGGCGTGACGAGCTTCTGGTGTGCGAAGATAAAGACAGCAATGAATATGCCTCAGAAGCGTTTTTGTATGCATTCTTTTTTGCCGCGTGTTTGTAGCGGCCTGTTCCTGCTGGCGTTGGTGGTGGCTCTTGCATCCACGGCTCATGCGCAGACGGACCTCAACCTAAACCTGTACGAAGCGTTGCCGATGTCGGCCAGCAAGCCTGTCACAGAGACGGGTGGCGTGGTCACCGATCCCGGCGTGAATCAGTCGGCGGATCCATCCCTGGGCTTTCGCATGGGATTGCGGCACATGTTCCATCCGCACTTTGGGTTGGAAGTGAACTGGGGCTACAATCGCGCAACGCAGCACTTCTCTGGCTCTGTGCAAACGGATGCCACGGTGTACTCGCACGCCAAGCCGTTTACGATCGACTACGTCTCGCGCATCAAGACGTACAAGGGCTTCCAATTTTTCTGGCTGGCCGGGGCCGGATTTGTCTCCTATGACATCTCCAGCTACGGGACAGGCAGTAGTAGCAGCAGCGTGGTCACGGAGCCAGCGCAGTCGGAGATTCTGCCGGCAGGCGAATATGGCGTGGGTGCCGATTACCACCTGCACGCATTGCCAAAGTTCCTGGGGCTGCGCTTGCAGTATCGTGCGATTGTGGAACATGCGCCCGATTATCGGCTTACCTATTTGTCCACGAACAATCTGATCAACATCTCCGAGCCGAGCGTGGGCATCACACTCAAGTTCTAACGGCAATACAGGCCAATCGAAAGCCCTGCGTCTGACGGTCGCTTAGCGCGACGGTTTGCTGCGGGGCTTTGGCTTGTTTGCCTCCAGCAATGCGCGCAACTTCTCCACTGCGTGCGGCATGGCTTGGACGGGCGTGCTGCCGTAACCCAAGATGAATCCATGCCGGGCAGGGGAGCTGTTGTAATACGGGGAAAGCGGCCAGAGCCAAAGACCGGAACGCGCGGCCTGGATGGCCAGCTCCCGATCGTTGTATCCCTCCGGCAAATACGCAACCAAGTGCATGCCGGTTTCCGAGCCGGTGATTTCCAGATTCGGATGCAGTGTTGACTCCAGAGCGTGCAGCAAGGCATCGCGGCGTTCGTGGTAGAGGGTGCGCATTTTACGGATGTGCCGGGCGAAGTTTCCTTCTGCGATGAAGTCGGTCAGCGCCTCCTGATACAGATAGGCGGGAAAAATGTCCATGGCCAGACGCACCGCAATGAATGCGTCCACCAGGTCAGGCGGCACGACGATGTAGCCCATGCGCAGCGAAGGGAAGAGGACTTTGCTGAAGGTGCCCACATAAATAACGCGCGCGTGCGGGTCGAGGCCCTGTAAGGAGGCGATGGGCATGCCTTCATGGCGGTACTCACTGTCGTAGTCGTCTTCGATGATCCAGGCTCCATACTTCTGCGCCCATTGCAGCAACTGCATTCTGCGAGCGGCGCTCATCGACACGCCGAGCGGAAATTGATGGGAAGGGGTTACGTGCGCGGCGCGTGCGTTGCGGTTCTTGCGCAAGCCTGCGGCAACATCCATGCCGGCTGCATCGACGGGAACAGGGACCAAGCGGCAGCCAGCGCTGAGAAATACGCTGCGGGCCAGGTTGTAGCCCGGTTCCTCGATCCAGACCGCGTCCCCAGCATTCAACAATACGCGCGCAGTAAGATCCAACGCCTGTTGCGAGCCGGAGACGATCAGAATCTGGCTCGCATCACAATGCACACCACGGGAGTTGCGCAGATAATTGCAGACCACTTCCCGGAAGCGCTCGGAGCCGCGAGGGTCAATATGGTGGATTTTGGCAATGCGCGGATTGCGGCTGTGACGCGCGAGCAAGCTGGCCCAAAGTGTGTGGGGGAACTGCTCCAGTGCGGGCTGATGCAGGCCAAAGGCTCCCCAGCCATGCAGCCAGGGCAGGGGTTCGCGTTTGGGCAAAATGCGCGTCCGGTCTGCAAGGTGTCTGTCCCCAGAGATGCTGGGTTGCGCGTGCGGCTTCTGCTGTGCGGCTACGAATGGAATGGAATCCGGCAGCTCGGCAGAGACAAAGGTGCCCGAACCTGTGCGCGCTTCCAAATACCCCTCCATCAACAATTGCGCGTACGCATCCAGCACAGGGATGCGCGAAATGTGCAACTGTGCGGCAAGATCGCGGCTGGAGGGTACCTTCTGCCCGGAATCGATCGCGCTGCTTACGATAGCCGCGCGCAGCCCTTCATAGATTTGTTTGTGCAGCGGCAGCTTGGACTTTCGATCCAGCGCGATCAACGGCATGACACTGACGGAGGCATTTTGGCGGCGGGACTGGACAGACATACACACAGTATAGTGGCTATAGGAAAATCTTGAAAAGTGGCTATTGCGGCATACCACTCTTTGCGCAATAGTAGGGGCATGCACAAGGTTCCCAACCCGGCTTTGCAGCGTTGGCAGTTCGTACAGTCTTCCGTGGGGCGGATTTTGCTCTGCGTGGCCACCATGGTGTTTGGCTTGCAGGAGCTTTGGACTCGCGGCCATATTGTCGGCCTGCGCATCTTGCCCGTATGGATGCCGCTGCACGTGGCGGCGGCCTATGTGCTTGGAGTTGGCTTGATCGCTGGCGGCGCATACCTGTTGCAGCAGAATGCCCACGGACGCTTGGTCGCCTGCGCGCTGGGGATTTTGTTTCTTGTCTCGGATGTGTTGGTGAGAGCCTCTCAATTTAGGCTGGCCATCCAGGATGTAGGCGTGCGGACGCAAGTCTTTGAGGCGCTGGCCTTGGCTGCAGGATATTTTCTTGTTGCGCAAACCATGCCCGCACAGGGGGAGCGTGCGCAAAGATGGCGGTATTCCGTTTGGACAGCTGCAGAGATGAGCCGGATTCTCTTTGCGGTTTGTCTTTGGGTCTTCGGCGCAGATCACATCGAGGTGGCTTCGTTGATCGCCACGCTGATTCCGGCGTGGATTCCTGCACATATGTTTTGGACCTATGCCACGGCGGCAGGATTGATCACTGCAGCGTTTTCGACGCTTGTGCGCAGATTGGCCACGCTGGCCTCGTGCCTGCTGGGCGGAATGTTCTTTCTTTGGGTGGTCTTGCTGCATGCGCCCAGAGTCGCTGCCCACCCCAGCAGCGTGAATGAATGGAACAGCGCGTTTGTCGCCTTGGCCATGGCAGGCTGTTCCTGGTTGTTGGCCGCATCGGCCAGTCCAGTGCAGGCCAAGGCGCGACCGGTTGTGGATGGTTCGCGAGAGCTTCGCTGGAACAATCCACCGCTCAAGCTGCAACCAGCATGGCAGGGCAAGGTGCTGCATATCCCCGTGCCTGTGCAGCGGTCCGATGCCGACAACGTCGTCAGACCAGCTATGCACAAGACTGACGCATAGTTGACGATCCAGATTGCGCGTGGGGACGCAATCCGCACTCCCCCCAAGGTTACGGCCAAGAGGGGGAGTGCGGTATTTTTTTGAGCTAAGAGCAGCCGCTGGTGCTGCCGCACTCCACGCACTTGTAGCAGCTTCCATTGCGCACCATGATGGCTCCACAGGTGTGGCAACTGGGCGCATCGCCCATATCCACCAGCGCGCGCATGGC
>JAJZMO010000051.1 GCA_021798235.1 Acidobacteriota bacterium
CCACATCGCGCGAGCTGAGCGCCTCATGCACCTCTTGCAACATGCGCTTGTCCAGCAGGGTGGCGGGCGCATGCACGCCGGGCGTATCCACAAAGACGATCTGCGCCGCCGGGTGCTTGCCCTTTTTTGCGGCCACCTCCAGCACGCCGTGGATGCGGTTGCGCGTAGTTTGCGGCTTGCGCGTCACGATGGCGATCTTCTCGCCAATCAGCGCGTTGAGCAGTGTGGACTTGCCGGCGTTGGGCCGACCAATGATGGAGACAAAACCAGAGCGAAAAGGCATCTGCTTCTAGTATGCGCTATGCGCGGTGCCCTGTATCTCAATATGCCAATTCGGGTAGTGGGCTACTTTGAATAAATCACTAACAAAATCCGAGCCGACGCGCCTCACCTTCAATAGCTAGGAGGACGCGCTCCACTTCCTGCGCGACAGCGCGGAGCACGGCAGACGCCTGTTCGTCCTCAGGAGCGCCGATGTCGCTGAGAATTACAAGAAAGCGGAGATCGAACTGTGCCTGGCAGTCCGCACCAGGGCCGATGGTGAAGAGTTCCATCTCCTTTTTCGAGCGATCCCAGACGTGACGCAGGGGAACTCCGGCTGCGCCACCTGTGGCGGAAAGAGCGGCTCTCAGCATGTGGACAGAAGGAACGCAGGAGAGCAGGAGCGCATGTTTGTTGCGGTTACAGGCTTCGTTGAGTGTGACAAGAAGTGCGTTCCCTCCCTTGTACGGCTGGAGGCCGCGAAGCAAAGGGTAAATATCCTTCGGTACGTCGGCGCAGCGTCCTTTAATCTGATTTTCGAGCCTGGCTGCGCTACCGGCAAATGGGAAATGGGCTTCCCTAGGGTGGGAATCCTTACGTGGGATGGAGATGGCGTAGAGAGCGTGATCGAGGACTGCCCGGAGATTGTCAACGGCGTCCCCGGCAATGAGAGAGAGCGGATTGGGCAGCGGACGAGCGAGGCGGACCTTGTGGACCTTATGCTCGGGCTTGTCCGGGTGTGGCTCTGTAAAGGATTCGCCAGGGCACACCTGAAGAAAATCGGCAATCGCCTCTTCGAGTTTGTAGATGTGTTCCCATGCCCAATCGAGCTTGAGGTGCGCGCTGTCGAATGGGTCGGGCATGGTGCGGATTGTACCAACTCTAAGCCGCAATTTGGCGGGTGGCCCATGTCTGAGGAAGCATAGCAAGCACAAACAGTGGGTGCCCCATGTCTCGCTTTTGAGACATGGGAGACAACCACGCCTGCGCGTGGGGGATTTTCCTATCGAAGCCGCCGGAAGCTCGCATCTGCATTGTGCAGCGAACCACACCGACTCAATTTCCACTGTGCCGTGGTTGCCGCTGGCGTAGTTATGATCGCCGGACCACGCACAGCGCGCATCCCAGGTCTCAAAAGCGAGACCTGGGGCACCCAGACATATCAGCCCAACATATCAGCCGAATACATCCCCCAGACATATCACTCAAATTTGGCCCAGAGTGGGGACTCAAACGGGCACCGCAAACAGGCATCCGGCCCCTACTCGTCGTAGTGGAGCAGGCTGAAGACGTCGAGGCCTTCGAAGCGTTCGCGGCCTTTGAGAAAGTCCAGCTCCACGGCGAAGGCCAGACCGGCGATTTCGCCGCCCAGTTGGCGCACCAGCTTTACGGTCGCCTCCATCGTGCCGCCGGTGGCCAGCAGATCATCGACGATGACCACGCGCTGGCCCGTCTCGATCGCGTCCAGGTGAATTTCCAACGAGTCGCTGCCATATTCCAGGTCATAGGTGACGCGCGCCGTTTTGGCGGGCAGCTTTTTGGGCTTGCGCACGGGCACAAAGCCCGCGTTCAGGCGGTAGGCCAGCGCCGGGCCAAAGATGAAGCCGCGCGCCTCAATGCCCAGCACCAGATCAATGTTGCGGTCAAAGTAATGCGCGGCCATGGCGTCGATGAGCGTAGCGAAGCCGATCTTGTCCTTCAGCAGCGTGGTGATGTCATAGAAGAGGATGCCCGGCTTGGGAAAATCCGGTACGGTGCGGACGAGCTTTTTGAGCGGTTCGCAGTCGAGGGCGACGTTGGGGTTGGGCATTTACCAGGCTCCTTCAATCTGAAATTCTTGCAGTGTGGCGGCGGCGGTTTCCGGTTCGTCCTGCACGGTGATGGCGTCCACGCGCGAACCGCGTGAGCCGCGCTGCAGGGCCGCATACAGCGCGGTGTGCTGTGGCTCCGTGCCTGCGGCCAGCGTCTCCACGCGACCATCGGCGGTGTTGCGCACCCAGCCGCGCAGGCCCAGCGCTGCGGCCTCCCGCAGCACATACCAGCGGAAGCCAACTCCCTGAACCCGACCTTGAACGAAATAGCGGCGTGTCAACATGCACGGCAACCTGCAAAGGCAATCGCAGTGTCGCAGATGGCCGGGGAAAAAGGCAACCGTCGCAGCGCCGCGTCGGCGTCTTCTGCTCCCGTGGACGCGCTAGGGAACCTCTGAACAAGTCCGCGTTTTGAAGGGGACGGGCTTCAGCCCGTCCGTAAGCCCCGGCATTGCAGTGCGTCTTTTAGCCGCTGAGGCAGCGATGAGCACTTGTGCAGAGTCTCCCTAAAGCAGGCCGGGAATGAGCGCCTTCACGCGCTGCCGGTACGCCACATACTGCTCGCCAAATTGTTGCAGCATGAACGCCTCTTCCGTGTGCAGCTTGCTCCAGAAGCCGCAGAACAGAACCGCCACGCCCAGCCAGCAATGCGCCGCGCCGTAGACGATGGCCGTTCCCAGCGCGGCCAGCAACAGACCGCTGTAGATGGGATGGCGCACGATAGCATACGGCCCGCGCGTCATCAGCGTGTGCTGCTGCTTGAGCGTGACGTTCATGCTCCAATTACCGCCCAGCACCACGCGCGCCCAAATGGCCAGCAGGCAGCCCACAACGGTGAGCGCCGCGCCCAGAACCAGAAGCGAGTGGTGGAGCGGGATCAGCCGGAAGTCGAGCAAGCCGAGGAACGGCAGCCGCGAAAAAATGAGGAAGTAGGCGAGGATGGTCAGGCTCAGTTGCAGGCGGCGCGAATTGGAGCTTTGCCGCTGCACGGTGCGCTTGGGGCGAGCGACTCCAAGCAGCCAGACCAAACCCAACGTCATCCAGGAGAAGCCGACGATCGCTAAGAACAGGCGCGGGATCATGGTTGAAATATACGACTCGGGGTGGAGGTTGGTTCCCCAAAAAGCCAAAGGCGCAGCCAAAGCCGCGCCTTGTGGGTGGTGTCAGATTGGCCTATGCGCGAGAAAGGTACGCGCCTTCAGCGGTGTCGATGCGGATTTTTTCGCCTTCATTGATGAACGGCGGCACCTGCACGACGAGGCCCGTCTCCATCTTGGCCGGCTTGGTGACGGATGAGGCCGTCGCGGACTTCAGTCCCGGCTCCGTCTCGACGACGGTCATCTCCACAGTCTGCGGCAGCTCAATGCCCACGGCCACGCCATCAAAAAAGGAGACCTTGATCTGCAAATTGGGGATCAGATACTCCACGGCATCGCCCAGCGTGGAGCGCTTCAGGTGGGTCTGCTCGTAGTTTTCCGTGTTCATAAAGTAGTAGTCGTCGCCGTCGGCGTAAAGGAACTCCATCGGCACTTCATCGACGATGACACGGTCGATGGGATCGGGGGAGCGGAAGCGGTGCTCAAACATGGCGCCGGTGCGCAGGTTGCGCAGCTTGGCCTGGATGAAGGCGCGCAGGTTGCCGGGGGTGCGATGCTCCACGCTGAAAACGGCGTGCAGCTCATTGTTGTGCTTGATAATCATGCCCGGACGCATCTGGGTGGCGGGAATCGCCATAGGGAACGAACTCCTTGCAAATGTTGGAAATTTTTTCTCTGCGGCATGGAGCCGAATGGGCGGATTTGGTACGCAAACCCGAACGCTCCCAGTGTAGCGCACGGACCGCTGCACTGGCGAACGGGCGGCGCGCTGGTGGGGTCGGCGCGGACTGGTGGGCAGGTTTATCTGGCGTCGATCGGACGGGGCAGGCAGAATTCTGCAACTTTTCCAGCGAATTTGCGTCTGTAGGAGTACCCCGAAAGAAAGTGCCTACTTTTCTGCCTTGTGCGTAGCTCCCAACCGGTGTGTCTCTCTGTCCTGTCGGCTGTGTTGATTGCGCTGCCGCTTGCAGGCCTAGCCCAAACTCCATCTCCCACGGCGCAAAGCCGCAGCGCGGCTGCGTCTGTGTCTACATCCACGGCGGCGCCAGCGTCCCCATCTGCGCCAGAGTCCGCGCCCGCGCCTCAAGCCGCGCCCGTACCCGCTTCGCCTGTGTCGGCACCCGCTGCACCTGCGGCACCGGCACCATCTACAGCTAAACCGCCCGCAGCGCAGACTCCGGCATCCGCGCCTACCGCGCCGCCCGCGCTCTCCGCGCACGATCTGGCCGAGCAGCAACTCAAACAACAGGAGCACCAACGCATTCTGGGCATCGTTCCCAACTTCAATACGTCGTACATCGCGAATGCCGTTCCGCTGACGCCGAAGCAAAAGCTACGGCTGGCCTTTCGCGGCGCACTAGATCCCTTCGAGTTTGGCGCTGCCGGAGTCGTGGCTGGCTACGGCCAGGCAACGGACAATTTTGATGAATATGGCCAAGGTACCGAGGGATACGCCAAGCGATTTGGAGCCGCGTATGCCGACAGTTTTGACGGCGTGATCCTGGGCAATGCGGTCTTTCCCATTCTGCTGCGTGAAGACCCACGGTATTACCGCAAAGGCACGGGCGGATTTATGAAGCGGGCACTCTATGCGCTTTCGACAGCCGTCATCACTAAAAACGACAATGGAAGCTGGGGGCCGAACTACGCCAACGTCCTAGGCAATCTGGCCGCTGGCGGCATCTCCAACCTCTATTATCCGCCGGAGGATCGGGGCTTCGACCTCACCGTGCAGGGCGCGGCCATTGTGACGGTCGAGGGAGACATCGGCACGCTCTTTGTTGAGTTCTGGCCGGACATCTCCCGCAAATTGTTTAAGAAGTAAGTGGAGTGGCGTGTGGTTGAACTGCATTGAGGCCAAGCCCCTTCGCCGACAGCCCGCTTCAATGGTTTGGCTTCGTTTTTCCTTTTCTTGTAAAGGCTGCGGGTAAGCTTTCAGCGAGTAGAAATTTTCCCTCGTCCGCATTGACAGGCTCAAGGTCCATATATACGTAACATCCTCCATCCCCAGCACAGTCTAAGTACGTACCAGCACGAAAATAATATGTTGCACCGGGTCGAGCTTCCAATACTGCCAGTGAGTCCTCGCTGCGAAATACGCCTTTCCATCTGGAGCACAGATGATGTTCCCCAGCCATTACAGAAAATACAAGGTAAGAATTTTCCTTCGTTGCTCCCACCCATTTTCCATCCAAACCGATGTGGGCGATAGATCCCCACATCTTGCGTGGACGCCCTTCATATGGCCAACCTGCATCCTCTATGACATACACACGCGCCTGTCCTGCGGCAAGAGGGACAGATGTATCCACCCCGCGCCCCTGCCATACGCGGAAGCGGGCGCGAGGATCTCCACAGCCAGGTGCTGCTTCCCGAATATTGGTGGGGATTTTCTGCAAAATGCCCACGTTCTGGGATTCTGTTGCTGCCGCGATTTGTGCGTTTGCATGAGGAGTTACCAGCAGCCATCCCAACACCATCCATGCACAGTTCCACTTCTTCACTGTGAGCCTCCGCTGCCATTTGCATCCCCACTGGCTTGGGTTCTGTTCTGCTTCTTGATGGTGAACACGGCAGGAACACTTGTATTCAATAAAAGATTCTCTTCATCCGCGTCTATGGGCAACCATTCCAAAGCTGCACTGTAAGCTCCGGGAATAAACGAAACTGCACGTACATATGTCTCATTGGCTGCGGCAGTAAACGCAGCGAGGGCAATTGTCCCGGAGTTGATCGTGCCAGGGCCGCGCTGCCATTGTACGCATAGGTGATGCGCTCCTGGGGCGACGAAAAAAACAATATAGGAGCGGCCTTTCGTCGCCCCAATCCATTTGCCATCCAGCCCGATGCGCATCGTGGGACCATATAAGTAATGCCGTCTGGCGTCCAGTGGCCCCAGCGGCATGAAAATGTTTCCCCGATACTCAAAAAGAACGACCCGTGCCTGACCAGAAATAACCGGGGGTAATACCCCCGTAATAGGATTAGCCTGCACCAGAAACTGATCTGCTGGATTACCACACGCGGCCTCAGCCTGGTGAATCATATTGATTCTGCTTTGTCTGCTCACCGATGTGACTTGCGCAGAAGCACACCGGGAAATGAGTAGGCAGAAGATCGCCAGAAATGCTCTTCTCATGCTTCCCACCTGTCTTGAGCCAGCAAAATGATTTTGCGTTGGCTTTTCCTCTCCTAAATCATTGAACGATCCCTTAAATTGCCATCCCACCTTGTATTTTTAGGTGCCTGCTTCCGGCTCAGCGACAAATTCGACATAGCTGTGCGGCTTCTTGCAATCTTGTCAGCTTTTGGTACGCCGTTTCCTTTTCTTGTAGACAAGGGGGGTGGAATATGCCGGCACAGGCTTTGTCTTAAAAACCAGTAGCTTAAATTTGTCCGGATCTGCAATCCGTAAGGGGAATTGGCCGAAATTGTCGGCGATGTAGTTATAGCTTTCCCCGGCTACTGCAGAAAGTTTAGCTACGGTAACGTTGTTTGTTAAAACCTTACTCAAAGATTGCTGTTGCACGCAAAGATGATGAATCCCTGGAGTCACAAAAAAACTAATGTAGGAGTCATATCGAATCGCACCGACCCACTTGCCATCCAGACCCACGCGAAGAGTAATTCCCTGCAAAGGGTCCCCAGGCTGCGATCCCCAATATGGAGATGTGAAGTTATCTGAAGTACTTCCATACAGAGCGTTCGACTGTTCCACAATGACTACTCGTGCCTGATTCGGCGGGATCGAATTCACAGTAGGATCTTGATCCTGATACACCTGAAATTTAATATTGGGATCTCCGCAGGCTGCCTCGGCCTTGCGAAGGTTCGCGTTCAGGCGTGCGACGATACTTTTTCGCCTTGGCTTCGTTGCTTGTGCAAAAGCACCTGCGGACAGCAGCAGGCAGACGGACAACACGAGCTTCGTTCTCATCGGGGTCTTCCTCATACTCCCATGCTGAATAGACGCAACTCCACAGCTTTGGTTGGCGTGGTCTGAGAAATTGTACCCATTGTTGCCAACAACTTGCTGGATTCGACAAAAGCGCGCATCGGGATGGCGGCACGCAACCACAAACCCGGACACCCTTCCGTGGGTCGCAGTCTGGCGCAATAGGAATGTGCGGACAGGGTGGAAAAAGCTGCAGAGGCAGCGATGGTTCTCGCTGCCTCTGGTTGGTTCGAGAATCCAGAAGCTTCTTAGAAGTGCGCGCTAACGCTGACGTATGCCGTGACCGGTGCTCCGGGGTAGGCGGTGACGTAGTCGTAGGCGTACTGCGGTTGGTTGGCCGGAGCGGTGCTGCTGGTGTTAAAGTAGCTGCCCGCCGAGATGTACTCGAAGATGTTGTACTCCTGGTTGAAGACGTTCAACGCGGAAACGCTGACGTCGAAGTGCTTGTACGGAGCCTTGAGGCCCAGGTTCAGCGTGGTGTAGTTCGGCATGGTGACCGATTTGCTGGGGGCTGGACTGGTACAGGCTCCCGCTTGCTCGGCGCAGTTGTCAAACACATGCTGGCTGCCAACAAACTGCAACGAAGCTGTGGGTTGCAGCGTCAGCTTGGGCAGCGCCTGAATGGAGTAGACCGCGCCCAAGTTGAAGGTGGAGTCGGGCACGTAGGAAACCGGGTAGCCTGCGTAGTCCAGGCATCCGGCAACCGGGCCGCTGGGGCCGTTGCAAGTGGCCACGCCATTCACAAAGATGCCGCCGGTTACATAACTGGTGTAGCTGGCCGCTTCCATGTTGGCGTTGGCGAACAGATGCAGGTTGTGGATGGGATCATCATCAGCAAAGATATTGACGCCCTTGTAGCTCGAACTGCCATTGGCGTCGAAGGTATTGCCGTTGGCGAGCGTAGTGTCAATTTCTTGATTGTCGAACTTCTCGTAGTAGTAGTTCGCCCCGAACATGAAGTTATTGCGGAAGCCATTGCCCTCGGTGTGAATTTTGAATCCACCTTGGGAGTAGTAGCCGCGCTCCAAGTGATAGCTGGCTGGATCCACGGATTGGAAGAGTCCGCCGCCGCCGCCCAAGGCTGGGCCGCGCAACGCCTCTTGAAATCCGCCGTAGAGGTTCAGCCAAGGGCGCGCCTGAATGGACGCATCGATGGAGGGTTCCACACCGCTGCGATTTTCGTTGGCTGCAGGGCAGGCGTCCTGCACATTGACGGTGCCCTTGGTGCCGCCGAAGCTGCCATAGCGGCAGGTAGTGCTGAGCGTGGCGTTGGGAGCGAGATTGAAGTCCTGCTGCACAGCGTTGTAGAAGCCGGTGGCAAAACCCACATAGCGGATGCCGGGCGTGATATGCACGGCGGCGACAGGGTGAATATCATCCTGCAGAAAGAGGGCGAAGTCGGTCTGGTCAAAGTAGCTGGAGCGAATTTTCCCACCTACATTGGCAGTTGTTTTGGAGCCGCCCCAGGCCGGGCCATAAAAATTGTTGCGGCTGTTGTACAGCTCGTGCGTATAGTAGCCGCCGCCGGTGACCGTATTCCACGGCAGGCTTTTGGTGAGCATGAACTTGTCGCCCATCGTGTGGCTGAAGGGGTTGTTGTGCTCGTCCTGCTGTTGGTTGCCGTTGGCCCCGGAGAGGTCCTGATAAACGTCATTGTAACGGTCGTGGGTACGGATGATGTTCATGTACCAAGCCGTATTTTGCAGCGTGGTGGTGGGGTCAAGCGTGACATTTTGCCGCGCGTAGATTAGGCCCAGTTGGTTGGTGTCGTACTTGTTGTAGCTGGCAAAAGGCAGCGTACTGTAGTAGCCGGATGTTTGCTGGCTGTACTGCTGGCTGCCGGTCTGGCCATCAATGGTGATGTACGGGTTGGCGACGATGGGAACCACCTGCGAACGGTAGCCGCCCGCGTAGGAGTAATAGCCACCAAACTCGGCGCTGCTGGCGTCAAAGGTCTTGACGGCCTTGGATTGCACGGCCCAGTCTTTGCTGGGATTCTTAAAGCCATCGGTGGCCTTGCGGAAGTCATCGCCCTTGCCCGCGCCGCCTGCCACTTCCGTGGCCCAGCCCTGGTACATGCCCGGACTGAAACTGGCCACCAAATCTTTTTGCTGATAGCTGCCGTAAGTGGCCGTCACATTGCCTTGCCGCTTGGTGGAGGGCTGCAGTGGCGTAAAGTCCACGCCTCCGCCCACATTGTCATACCAGCGGTCGGCGGCAGCGCCGGGGCCATAGGTGACGTTGACATTCTGGATCAGCCCATTTTCTGGAATCGTTGCTGAGGGCCACAGGTCCGTGGCGGAATCTACGATCGGAATGCCGTCAAAGTTGATTTGCAGCGAAGCTCCGCCGGTGTAACCGCCGTAGCCGCCCCAACCTTGGTTGAGTCCGTTCACAGTGATGGTGTACTTGGTTGCGCCGGAGTTGCCATAGCCGGTGACGATGGCGCCGGGCGCGGTGGAGAGCACCTGTGCGCCGCCGGCAACCGGGCCGACCATGTCCATCTGTTGCCGATCAATGACGCGCACCGACTGCGCCACGTCAAAGACCTGCTGCTGGGAGGGCTGGGGGGTGATGCCCGGCGTCTCAGCATGCACGGTCACGGTCTGCGTGGCCTTCTGGACATCGAGCTTGGCATCAACATCCAGCATCTGACCCGAGTGCAGATCCAGCGCCTGGCTGTAGGTGGCAAAGCCGTCTTTAACGATGGTCAGCATGGAACCGTCAGGATTCGGCACAGTGATGCTGTAGCTGCCATCCTGGCCCGTGGTGGCAGAAAAGGATTTCTCCGTCATGGTGTTGGTTACCGTCACCTGCGCCCCGGCAATCACATTGCCCTGCGCATTCACAACGGTACCCCGAACCGTGGCCGGGTTGGCCGCAAATAGGGGTGTTCCACCGGCTAGGACAACGAGGAGCAAAGGATACAAAATTTTCTTCCAGAGTCTGGACACGTACATACCTCTTTCGATTGGTTGTGGAAGCGGAGACGATACAGACGCCCTCCACTGCGAAACGAAAAACAAAACACACTCCGTCCCGTTCCAGAACAACAGGGGCATTTGCACGCCCGGTGAATGGGGAATGAAATTTCTGTAAGGGCCGGATGAATGCCGTGTTACGAACACAGGGTTGAGCATAGATTTCCAGAGGAAAAACTCGCCCCCGACCCGATGGGCGTCGCGCTGCGAGGGGGATCAACGTATCCCTTTGATTCAAAGCATCTTGAATATCCCGATATTCACGCGGATTGCGGGGATGCACCCGTACAGCTCCCTGCGGCCTGGGGGGTAGGCATTTGTGGTACATCCATGGAAATTCTGTTGTGTATTCGGCCAACAGTGGGGCACAATGGGGACACGGGTTTCTCTGGAGATTAGGAAAGACGCTGCGCGCTGGACCGTCCCCCTGCGAAGATTGGGGGCGGCGAAGCCAGAAGAGGAGGGGTCTCCTGCGCACTGGATTGGGGCTGCTCTGGCTGCCGGTGTTGTCTGTCGGCGAAACATTCTGCAGTTGAGGAGTATGACGAAACAATGAACGGAAATTTCAAACGCGCCTGCGGTGGTGGATTGGCTTGCCTGCTGTTGCTCTTGGCTGGGTGTGGCTCGTTAAGCCTCACGAATGTGCGCGTCGTAAATGCTTCGCCAGGACTGCAGAATTACATTGTCCAAGCTGGCCCGACACAGATCGTTTTTGATCTGCCTTATGGCACAGAAGGCGTGCAGCAGGAGGGGCAATACACCTCGACCGACACGTCGGGAAACTATCGCCCCATTGGCTCCCAAGTCAATGGGGCGGTCTTGGTCTATGCGCAGACGGCTGCCTCGCCCATGGCGCAGACATCCCAGACCTTGGCGCAGAACGCCTACTACACGATTGTGACCACCGGGCCTGCGGCAAGCGTGGGCATCACGGTGCTGACCGATGATGACAGCCCTCCGCAAAGCGGAGACTACAAGTTGCGCTTCATGGATACATCCGC
>JAJZMO010000374.1 GCA_021798235.1 Acidobacteriota bacterium
TGGGCGATTGGCGTGTGGCGCGGTCGGCTGCGGAGTTGACCGCTGCGGCGACGGCGCTGGGTGGGCGCTGTTTCGTAAAGAGCGCACACGGTGGCTATGACGGACGCAGCCAAGCGAAGCTGGGTTTCGACGGCATGGCGGATGCGCAGGCCTGCCAAACGGCATGGGAGGCGCTGGGTGCGCGGCCTGTGGTGGTGGAGCGGGCGCTCGCTTTGGAGATGGAAATTTCCGTATTGGTGGCGCGGTCGGCGCGCGGGGAGTGTGTTTGCTACCCGCCTGCGGTGAACCACCACGAGCAGCAGATTCTTGTTTGGAGTGGGCTGCCAGCCAACTTGTCGCCCCAGCGAGCGGAGCAGGCGCGCGACATTGCGCGCAGCATTGCAGAACAATTTTCTTTGGAAGGATTGCTGGCCGTGGAGATGTTTGTGACCACGGATGGGCGGCTGCTGGTGAATGAACTGGCTCCGCGCCCCCATAACAGCTATCACGCCAGTGAGCGAGCCTGCGCCACCAGCCAGTTTGAGCAGGCGGTGCGTGCCATTTGCAACTTGCCGTTGGGAGCGGTGGAGATTGTGCAGCCTGCGGCGATCGTCAACTTGCTGGGCGATGTGTGGCTGGACGCTCAAGACGAGCGTGGTCCGCGCTTTGATGCGGCGCTGGCGGTTACGGGCGTGCGCCTGCATTTGTATGAGAAGCATTTGCCGCGGCGTGGACGCAAGATGGGACATTTGTCTGGCATTGGCGCAACGGTGGAAGAGGCCGTGGCGCGCGTGATGGAAGCGAAGGCGAAGTTGTAGAAATTGTTTCTGTCACTGCTTGTATGCGACCTTGGCCACGCTATTAAATAGAAACAGGTGCCACTTCTTGATTATCACAACCATCGCGCAGCCAGAAAGCCAACTCGGGAACGTTATCAGCGAATTGCTGGATTCAGACGTGACCCATACGAAAATCTTGTTCGTATCTGCTTTCGTGGCTTTACGAACCATTTTGCGTTTGCGTGAACCGTTATTGCGACACGTCGAAAATGGTGCGAACTTGCGCTTCACTCTAGGCATCGATCTTGGTGGAACTAGCCGTGAAGTGCTTGATGAGCTTTTGCGATGGGATTGCGAGACGTATATATTTCACAACACAATTGCCCGAGCGACGTTTCATCCAAAAGTCTACCTATTTGAAACTGCGACTACTGCAACACTTCTCGTTGGATCAAACAACCTCACTGATGGGGGTTTCTACACCAACTACGAAGCGGCGGTACGCTATGACTTCGGGCTTCCCCATGATAAGGATGAGTACGAGCGGTTGCTAAGGCCGCTGGCCCCATTCCTAACTCCGCAAGGTGCAACAGTTCAAACACTTGACGCTAACTTAATTCAGACATTGGTGGCGCGTGGCGAGGTTCCATCAGAGGCCGAAGCCCGACATCTCAGACATGAGCAGGCTCAGCAGCATAATCGAAATCAAGGAGATATTCCTGACAGTCCTTTCGCTCCTGTTGCAACTCATCTACCGCCTCTGTTGCCCCGGCATCTGAGAGCAGAGGAACCCACCAACCATCAATTGCCAGCGCAGCAGGTAGAACAAGAACCCAATCTTACAGCACCTTGTCCTCGTGGTGTGTTGGTGTGGCGAAAAACGCTGCCGAATTCGGATGCATTACAGGTCGGCAAGGGAACAGCCCATGTCGGAGGGGTACGTTTAACACAAGCAAACTTTAGAAATCCACTTGGACAACTGATCAATCAGACAACTTATTTCCGTAGACTTTTCGCAGGCTATGATTGGGAACCTGAAACTGGCAGGAAGAGGGATAGTAGCCAAGAACACGCTTTTGTTCCCATGCGCATCATCATCCGAGGCCATGACTATGGCATTCATAATTTCGAGATAAGCCACAAACCGTCGGGCGAGGCGGAACAAGGCAACTACACAACCATTTTGAGATGGGGCCGCAATTTTAACCAGAAAATTCGGGAAGCGAAATTAACGGGCACTATTCTTTCTCTTTACGAAACGGCAGAAGAAAAAACGGCTTTTTTAATCGACATTACCGATGCCTGATTAGCCCCAAAAGGCTTTAAGTAGAATGCTACAACTAATTCCCCACCCCAAGAGGCTCACTCGACGTACGATGCCGGCGATCTCGAAGTTTGCGCCATCCGTTTAATATGCACTCTTGCTTTGCCTGAGACAGGCCCAAGCTGCCAAGTACTACTTTCCCTTGACGCGAGAGCAATTGGTGCGTTGGTAGGATGCGAATGTCCTTGTCTAAATCAACGAGATCAATATTGACTTTTTTAGGTAGTGGTATAAGCAATCGCTCAATCTCGGAGGGAATTAGCTCAAGCCCCCCCCCCCATAATAACGGCCTTCCAATTCTGCGCTCAGCGCTGTGAGTGGATTTACAAAACAACCAACAAGTTTCTCCCCCATAACATTTCGTGTCCGAATACGGTAAGCCGTATCCGTTGTGTATGCGCCAATGCGATTGAGGATGAGACGTGGTGTATTGTGTGAACGCTTTAGCATTCCTATTTCTGTCGTATAGATTGATGGGACTGCGTACCAAGGAGAGCGCACACTGCACTTGTAACGAGTATTGAGATTCTGGTCTTCGCCTAATTTTATATAAGCTTTGGCGGCAGCATTGAGTTTAGAAACATCTTCACGAAACAAGAGAAAATTTGTAGGATTTCCCTTCTTAGCGTTTGCAGCATGTTGGCGTTTATCATAAATTATTCCGGGGCAATGATCGCTACGCCCGAACATCGGATGTGCCCACATGTCGAGCTTATATTCCCTAACTACATCATTAGTAACAAGGAAAAACTTGTTCGCGCCTGTGACAATCCCAACATCTACTTGGGCAATATCCTCGAACCGATGCACGGCGTCATGCATTGCGAGTTCATCAAAAAGTGACCGTGTTTCCAGGTCGAGCAAGGCTCTTGTCCATTTACCTTGTACGGTTTTTCCGTTGATAGATTGTGGAGCTTTGAAAACAGTTGCAGGATCGAGTTTAAGGAATCCACGCCCCTTAACTGGATACATGCCAATCCCTTCGGCTTTATCGGCTTTGCCATGTTTTTTCTCGGCGAACAAGATCACTGCACCTTGCAATGTGTCACTGAACCAAAGCTCTTCAGGGTCGATGATGACTAAACGACTACATTCGCTTCCGAGGTAGGAGCGTAGTGATTGTGCATGTGTAACATGGATGATCTCGGCTGGTACCACCATTGCCAAGCGCCCACCGGGTCGCAAAAGCGACATAGATGCAAGAATAAACGATACCCAGGCATTGGTATGTTTAGTAAATGGAAGGTCAAGCTCTTTGAATATTTGTTCCGCACATACTTGAAATGGTTCAGGAAGATACTGGTATCGAACAAACGGAGGATTGCCCACGACCGCATCAAATTTGGCACCATCATCATCGTCCATGTGATTGATTACCCATTGAAGAAAATCTTTGGTATGCACCTTTGTAGCCTTCAAGCCAACGGCCTTGGCACGAGCCCGCGCTTTAGCTGCTTCATCAGGTTCAAGCTCAAAGCCAACAATATCAACTTTTTGGAATCCTTTGACCTTGGCAAGAGCGTCGAAGAATACGCCGTCCCCGCAACTTGGTTCCAGGATGCTCTTTGGGCTAATTTCTTTAATCCATCGAGCAAGGAAAACGGCAAGGTCAAGTGGAGTGTAGTACCCGCCTCGGAGTTTCTGCGCAGTTTCGTTTTCGATGAAATTCATTGCTGCCTTTCCTTTTTTTGCACAATGGACCTCTTGAAGCGGGTCAGCCAATGTATTTCAACTAGCTCCTAGTGCTTGCATTTTGACCGCTCTGTCGGGTGCCCCCACCCGTATCCTTAAGCGTGAAACCGGGTACGTGGAGCATTCCAAAAACTTTATCCGATCTCTTCGTTCCAGTTCTCCAGATACTTTTTCAGCTCAGCCATAAACTTGCCTGCTTCGGCACCGTCGATGATGCGGTGGTCAAAGCCCATCGTCAGGCGCACGATGCTACGGATGGCGATGGAGTCGTTGCCCTGCTCATCGGTCAGCACGGCGGGTTCTTTGAACAATCCACCCACGCCCAAGATGGCCGATTCCGGCTGGTTGATGACGGGCGTGCCAAATTGTTCGCCAAAGATGCCGGGGTTGGTGATGGTGAAGGTGCTGCCCGAGGCCTCGTCGGGCTTCAGCTTTTTGCTGCGCGCGCGCTCGGCCACATCGGCGATGCCGCGGGCCACGCCCAGGAAATTCCGCTCCTCCACCTGCTTAATCACCGGCACGATCAGTCCCCAGTCCAGCGCCACAGCGATGCCCAGGTTGATGTTCTGGTGGTAGCGGATGGCGTCGCCTTCCACGGAAGCGTTGAAGATGGGCATCTTGCGCAGGCAATGCACGGCCGCACGCGCGATGAAGGGCATATACGTCAGCTTGACGCCGTTGCGCTGCTCGTACTTGTTCTTTTCTTTTTCACGCAGACGCACAATGCGCGTCATGTCCACCTTGAAAACGGTGTGTACGTGCGCGTTGGTGTGCTTGGACTCCACCATGCGCTTGGCGATGATGGCGCGCATCTTGGTCATCGGCACCAGCCCGCCCGGCAGCGGAGCAGCCGGAGCAGCCGGAGCCGGTGCAGCGGTCCGTGCCGCCGCAGGTGCGGCGGGAACGGATGTGCCCTTGCTGTGCTGGTCGAGATAGCCGAGCGCGTCTTCCTTGGTGACGCGTCCGCCCGAGCCAGTGCCGGGAATCTGCGTCAGGTCTAAGCTATTCTCCCGCGCGATGCGGCGCACCAGCGGCGAAGAGCGCACACGCTCAGAAGAGTGTGCAGCCGTCGAGGCCGCAACAGGCGCCGGTGCAGGCGCAGCCGGTTGGCTGGCTGCCGGGGCCGCCGGGGCAGGAGCCTTTGCGGCTGGGGCCGGAGCGGCAGCTCCCGCTGCGCCGCCAATGACGGCCACAACGGTGTTGATCTGCACGGTCGCACCCTCAGCGGCTTTGATCTCCGTTAGCACGCCTGCGGCAGGCGCAGGAATTTCTGCATCGACCTTGTCGGTGGAGATCTCAAACAGCGGCTCATCGCGCTGGACGGTCTCGCCCACCTTCTTCAGCCACTTGGTAATGGTTCCCTCGAAGATGGACTCACCCATCTGCGGCATCACGACGTTGGTGGCAGCAGTGGCGGCAGCAGGCGCACTGGCGGCTGGTGCTACAGTTGGAGCCGCAGCAGGTGCAGCCGGAGCCGTTTTGTTGGGCGCGGCAGCCGTAGCGGCTTTGGCTGCTGGGGCCGCAGGCTTGGCCGCTGCACTGCCAGCCTCGCCAATGACGGCCACAACGGTGTTGATCTGCACGGTCGCGCCTTCCGCAGCTTTGATCTCGGTGAGCACGCCCGCAGCGGGCGAGGGAATCTCCGCATCGACCTTGTCGGTGGAGATTTCAAACAGCGGCTCATCGCGCTGGACGGTTTCGCCCACCTTCTTCAGCCACTTGGTAATGGTTCCCTCGAAGATGGATTCGCCCATCTGCGGCATCACGACATCTGTTGGCATGAAAATTCTTCTCCGGGTTCGTTCAAATTCCGTTGCGCGCTGCTTCCGCGATTGGACATCCTGGTCCATCGTTTTCCACGCAGAAAGGCACCAAACCTCACATTCTATATGACGGAAGCATCTGTGCGCGATGCCGCCGCGTCCTGGGCAGGCAGCAGCGACTCCAGCGACTCCAACCAGAGAATCTGGCGGCCAAAGATGCGGCCAAAGTGGCGGGCAACGGCGTGGCGCGCCTCCTCCAGGGTGGGCATGGCTGCGCGGCTTTCGTCGATCTCCTGCTCCAGACTAGTGACGGCGCGATCTGCGATGCCGCACGGCACGATCAGGTCAAAGTCGCGCAAGTCGGCGGTGATGTTCCACGCAAAGCCGTGCGTGGTGACACCCTGCGAGATGTGCACGCCGATGGCCGCGATTTTTTTCTCGGCTACGGAGCCGCCGGCCAGCGTCCAGACGCCGGTGCGTCCAGCGATGCGCTGCGTCATCACGCCATATTCGCCGCAGGCGCGGATCAGCACCTCTTCCAGGCGGCGGACATATTCCACTGCGCCCAGGTGCGGCCCGCTCTGGTTGGGAAAGCCGCTGCGCAGGTCCAGAATGGGATAGCCGACGATCTGCCCCGGCCCGTGGTAGGTTACGTCTCCGCCGCGGTTCACCTCATGCAGCGTGACGCCGCGCCGCGCCAGTTCCTCATCGGAGACAAGAATGTTGGAGCGTTGCGCATTGCGTCCCAGCGTCAGCACCGGCGGATGCTCGACCAGAAACAGCACGTCCCCAATGCGCTGCTGTTTGCGCAGGGCGGCCAGCCGCTGCTGCCAGCCGAGCGCCTCAGCGTAGTCCATTCTTCCGGCATGGAAAAGGTGCAGCAGCATCAGAGTCGTTCGCGAAATTTTTCCATCGAAATTCCAGCATCGCGTACAAAAAAGCCCGACGTTTGCCGGGCTTTTTCGGTGGACATCCCACGTCTTAAATGTTGATGGCCATGCCCTCGACGCTGCCGAATCCATCCAGCATCGCCTCGGCCAGCGTGGGGTGCGCGTGGATGGTGAACATCATCTCCTCCAGCGTCGCTTCCAATTCAATGGCCGTCACACCTTCTGCGATCAGTTCCGTAGCCTGCGGTCCGATGATGTGCACGCCGAGAATCTCGCCGTATTTTGCATCGGCAACGATCTTCACAAAGCCGTCATGCGAGTCCACAATCGAAGCCTTGGAGTTGGCCGTGAAGGGGAACTTGCCTACCTTGACGTTGTGGCCCTTTTCCTTGGCTGCGGCTTCGGTCAGCCCGACGCTGCCAATCTGCGGCTCGCAATAGGTGCAGGCCGGGATGCGCTCGCGCCGCACGGGCCGCGCATATTTGTTGGCCAGCCGCGCCGCAACGACCATGCCGCACATCGCGCCCACATGCGCCAGTTGTGGCAGTCCGGCCACAATGTCGCCAATGGCGTATACGCCCGGCTCCGCCGTTTCCATCCATTCATTCACCTGGATGAATCCGCGCTCCGGCTTGATCTTTGTTTTCTCCAGGCCAACATTTTCCGTGCGCGGCGCGCGGCCCACGGCCACCAGTACCTTTTCGGCTTCCTTCACGTTCGCCTTGCCGTCGGAGCCGGTAAAGGTGACCTTGACGCCATCCTTGGTGCGCTCCACCTTGTCCACCTTCGCGCCGGTGTGCACGTCGATGCCGCGCTTGCGGAAGAGCCGTTGCAGCTCTTTGCTGACGTCCTCATCTTCATTCGGCACCATGCGCGGCAGATACTCCACCACGGTGATCTCCGCGCCAAAGGTCTTAAAGATGGAGGCAAATTCCACGCCCACCGCGCCCGCGCCGATCACCACCAGCGACTTGGGCACGGCGCTCAGCGTCAGAATCTCCATGTTCGTCAGAATGCGGTCATCGGCCTTCAGGTTCGGCAACATGCGCGCGTCCGAGCCGGTGGCGAGGATCACGTTCTTGGCCTGCACCGTACTGCGCGCGCCGCCTGCGGCCTGCACCTCCACGGTGTGCACGCCGTTCTTGGCCGCGCCAGTCAACCGTCCCAAGCCTTCGACCAGTGTCACCTTATTCTTCTTGGCCAAAAAATTCAGGCCCTTGACGTGCTTGTCGATCACGCCTTGCTTGCGCTGGAGCACGGCGCTCCAATTCAGCTTGCCCGTGCCCAGGCCTTCAATTCCATACTCGGCTGCGTGCTGGATGTGCTCATAAATCTCTGCGTTGAACAGCAGCGCTTTGGTGGGAATGCAGCCCCAGTGCAGGCAGGTGCCGCCCAGCTTGCTCTCTTTTTCAATCAGCGCCACTTTCAGTCCGTATTGCGCAGCGCGGAAGGCGGCGGTGTATCCGGCGGGGCCTCCGCCAATGATGGCTACGTCGTGGATCATGTCTGCCAAGGGTTGCTCCGTTCTGGTGCGGGGATGTCTGTTGCCGTGCGCCGGTGCCGCGCGCCGCTGGCCAACAGTCGATTCTACGGGATGTGCGAGCCTGTGCGAAATGCTGCCGCCCCTATCCCACGTCGGTCGCTCCGTCTTGCGATACTATACGAACATGCGCGCTTGCCCACGGATTCGCATCTCCTCGTATTAGCGGGCCATCCTGTCTGCAAGCATGGAGCGTTACGCTCCGTCGATACTGCCAAAAATCCCCCGGAAAAAAACCATGTTTGAACGTCTTGTCCAAGTTACCGAGCGGTATGAAGAGGTGGCGCGCCAACTGGCCGACCCTGCCGTCATCAACGACCAGCCGCAGTACCAAAAGCTGGCCAAGCAGCACCGCGATCTGGAGCCGCTGGTCGAGGCCTACCGCGCCTACAAAAGCATGGAGCAGGGCATCCAGGAAGCCAAAGCCATGTTGCAGGAGCAGGATCCCGAGCTGCGCGCCATGGCCCATGAAGAGCTGACGCAGTTGCAGGCGCAATTGCCCGCAGCCGAAGAAGCACTCAAGCTGCTGCTGCTGCCCAAAGATCCCAACGACGACAAAAACGTCGTGCTGGAGATTCGCGCTGGCACCGGCGGCGATGAGGCCTCGCTCTTTGCCGCCGAGGTCTATCGCATGTACACGCGTTACGCGGAAACGCATCGCTGGCGCATTGAAGTGCTCTCCGCGTCGGAGTCTGGCGTGGGCGGATTGAAGGAAGTCATCGCCATCATCGAGGGCGACCGCGTCTTCTCCCAATTAAAGTATGAGGGCGGCGTGCATCGTGTGCAGCGCGTGCCGGCCACAGAGACGCAGGGCCGCGTACACACCTCCGCCATCACTGTTGCCGTGCTGCCCGAGGCCGAGGATGTGGACGTAAAAATCGAAGCCAAAGATCTGCGCATTGATACGTTTTGCTCCTCCGGCCCCGGCGGCCAATCGGTCAACACCACTTACTCGGCCATTCGCGTCACGCACATTCCCACCAACACCGTGGTCAGTTGTCAGGACGAAAAATCGCAGATTAAAAATCGCGAGAAGGCGCTGCGCGTGCTCCGCTCCCGTCTGTATGAAATGGAGATGGAAAAACAGCAGCAGGCGCTGGCTAAAGAGCGCAAGCAGATGGTTGGCTCTGGCGATCGCAGCGAAAAAATCCGCACCTACAACTTTCCGCAGAACCGGCTCACCGACCACCGCATCGGTCTCACGCTGCACCAGCTTGCCGATGTCATGGAGGGCAAGCTGCAACCCATCATCGACGCGCTCATCGCCCACGATCAATCCGAGCGACTCAAAGCCGAAGCGGAGACCACCGCGTAACCGCGCGGCCTCGCATAGCCGCACGGACCAAGGATGCTGCCATGCCTTTTGCTCGTACGATCGCCGAAGCCCGCGCATTCGGCGCGGCGCAGCTTGCGGGGGATGCCGAACTGCAACCGCGCAGCCAGCAGGATGCCGCACTGCTCCTGCAATTTACGCTTGGCTGCACGCGCGCAGAATTGCTGGCGTATCCGCAACGCGCGCTCACGGAAGAACAGCAGCACCGCTACCGCGCCCGGATCGCGGAGCGTCTGCGCGGCACGCCCATCCAATACATTCTCGGCGAACAGGAGTTCTTCGGCCTGCCATTTTTTGTCACGCCCGACGTGCTCATCCCGCGTCCGGAGACGGAGCACCTGGTGGAAGCGGCCCTCCATCATCTGCGCGGGCATTTGGCTCCGCGCATCGTCGATGTGGGCACGGGTTCGGGAGCAATTGCTGTCGCGCTAGCGCACGCGCTGCCGCAGGCGTACGGTACGGCCACCGACATCAGTCCGGCTGCGTTGGTCGTCGCAGAGAGCAATGCTGAACGCAACGCCGTGGCCGCGCGCATCCGCTGGGTGCAAGGCGATCTGCTCACGCCGCTGCTGCACGAGCGCTTCGATGCCGTCGTTTCCAATCCGCCGTACATTGCAGCGGCAGAAGGCACCACGCTGCCTCGAGAAGTTCGTGAGCACGAACCGGCGCAGGCGCTCTTTGCCGGGGCTTCGGGGCTGGAGATTTACGAGCGCCTGTTTCCCCAGGCCCGTGCTGTCCTGGTGCCCGATGGCTGGCTGTTTGCGGAGATCGGCGCTGGCCAGCGCGACAGCATTGCCGCGCTGCTCGCTGACTGGCGGCAGGTTGCATTTCTTCCCGACTTGCAGGGCATCCCTCGTGTGGTTTGTGCTCAGCCTCCCCGCTGAGGCAACGCTCCATCCTGGTTCGAATTCTTCCGAAAACCCATAAAATTAAGGCTGTTCGCGCGGTTCGACATTCTTCGCGCGGTTCGACATTCGAAGATCGGATTCCTGCCCCGCCGCAGAGGTGCTTGGGGCAGGAGCTTGTGAGGGCCGAAACAAGTGCGCCCGTGGCCACCCACTCCGCAGCCGTTCCAGTCGATTGGATCCCCATTGCCGCCACTCCGCTATCCATTCCCAGAGCCAACTGCGGTAAAATCTGCCTATGAATCCTGAACGCATGGGTCTGCCGCTCGCACAGGCCGACGCCGACATCTACGCCGCCATCCAGCAGGAAGTACATCGCCAGCACGAAGGGCTGGAGATGATCGCCTCAGAGAACTTCGTCAGCCAAGCTGTGTTGGAGGCAGCCGGTTCCGTCTTCACTAACAAGTACGCCGAGGGCTACCCCGGCAAGCGTTACTACGGCGGCTGCGAGTTCAGCGACATCGTGGAGACGCTGGCACGCGACCGAGCCAAACAGATCTTTGGTGCCGACCATGCCAACGTGCAGCCGCACTCCGGCTCCCAGGCCAACGCTTCGGCCTACGCGGCGATTTTGTCGCCGGGCGACACGATTCTCGGTTTGGACCTGGCCCACGGCGGCCATCTGACGCACGGCCACAAGCTGAATTTCTCCGGCAAGCTGTACCGCGTGGTCAGCTATGGCGTGCGCAAAGACACGGAGACGATCGACTACGACGAGCTGGAATCGATTGCGCTGCGCGAGAAGCCGCGCGCGATCATCGGTGGCGGCAGCGCCTATGCGCGCACGCTGGACTTTCCGCGGATGCGCGCCATTGCCGACAAGGTGGGCGCGTACTTGGTGGTGGACATGGCGCACATCTCC
>JAJZMO010000281.1 GCA_021798235.1 Acidobacteriota bacterium
ATTGGGAGATCGGCGAGCAGCTCGGCATCTTGGACTTTGATCGCGCAGCAAAAATCTCTGGCGCTCGCTTTGCCGTCTACTGGCAGGCCGGAGCACGCCTCGAACGCGCGCTGGCCAACTTCATGCTTGACGTGCACACGCGCGAGCATGGCTACACGGAAGTGCTGCCGCCCTACATGGTGAACTCTGCCTCGCTCTTTGGCACCGGCCAGTTGCCCAAGTTTGAAGAGGATTTATTTCACTGCCAGGGCAGCGACCACTGGCTGATTCCCACGGCAGAGGTGCCGGTCACCAATCTCTTCCGCGACGAGACGCTCGACGCCAAGCAGTTGCCCATCTCGCTGACGGCCTACTCGCCCTGCTTCCGGTCCGAGGCTGGCTCCTACGGCAAGGATGTGCGCGGACTGATCCGCCAGCATCAATTTCAAAAAGTCGAGCTGGTCAAGTTTGTCGCGCCCGAGCAATCCAACGAGGAGCATGAGAAGCTGACGCGCCACGCGGAGACGATTCTGCAAAAGCTGGAGCTGCCGTATCGCGTGATGCTGCTCTGCACCGGCGACATGGGTTTTTCCTCGGCCAAGACCTATGACATTGAGGTTTGGCTGCCGGGCCAGAACACCTACCGGGAAATTTCCTCGTGTTCCAACTTTGAGGCCTTCCAGGCGCGGCGGGCCAACATTCGCTATCGCGCGCCGGGACAAAAAAAGGCGGAGCTGGTACACACGCTCAACGGCAGCGGGCTGGCCGTGGGTCGCACCTGGCTGGCAATTCTGGAGAACTATCAGCAGGCCGATGGCCGCGTGCGCATTCCCGACGCGCTGGTGCCCTATATGAACGGCCAAACCGTGCTGGAGCCGTATACTCGCTAAGGAGCGCGAAAATGCTGCGAATCCTACGCAACTACCTTTTTTGGACCTATGAACGGGGCAGCTTTCACTACGATGTGATGGTCACGCTGATTCTGGCCTTCATCTTCCTCAGTCCCCGCGTTATTGACTTTAAGGACGCAGCCCCGGCGCATCTGCTGCCCGCCAACGGCGTCTTTGTGCAGAGCGATGGCAAGGACAGCTTCGTGTATCAGATCGATGCGAGTGCGCTGCCCCCTGCCGCAGACACGCGCGCGCTGCGCAAAGAATTGAAGGCCGCCATTGCGCCGATTTCTGGTGGTGTCAATATCGATCATTATCAAGCCGTGTTGGATGCGAATGGCTCCGTGACGGCTTATCGCGTCTGGGTGCGCAGATAGCCGCGCTCGGTGCATTAGAAAAATCATCAAGGATCACAGCAGCAATGAATCTCTCTTGGGCCGAAAATCGTTGCGGAAAACAATTGCGGCTTTGCGCCGTGCTCCTCTGTGCAGCCAGCTGGATGTTGCCTGCTGCTTGTGCGCAACAGCAGTCCTCCGCATCGTTGCGCTCGGTGCTGGTACAAATTGATGCCGCTGCGAAAAACTTTCGTTCCGCGCAGGCCGATTTCGAGTGGGACCAATATGAGCGCGTCGTGGACAACACGGACATCCAGACTGGAACCATTGATTTTTTGCGCAATGGCGACACGACGGAAATGGCTGCGCACGTAAAAAAATTTAACGGCCAGCCCGACGCCAAAGAGGTCGTCTATAAGGACGGCGTGCTGGAGTTTTACCAGCCCGCCATTGATCAGATGACGGTGCTGCATGCGGGAAAAAATCAGGCGCGCTTTGAGAGTTTTTTGACGCTTGGCTTTGGCGGCAGCGGCAGTGCTCTGGAAAAAAACTGGGAGATCACGGATCAAGGCCGGGAGACGATTGACGGCGTGCCGACCATCAAGCTCGATTTGGTGGGCAAGCAGGCCAGCGTGCGCAGTATGTTTACGCACATCACGGTCTGGATGGATCCGACGCGCGCCCTTTCGCTCAAGCAGCAGTTCTTTGAGCCTTCCGGCGATGTGCGCACAGCCTTCTATCGCAACATTCGCTATAACAAGCGCGTGCCCGCCTCGGCCTTCCACATCAAGACGGATGCCAAGACGAACACCGTGCAGAAGTAAGCGCCGCCGCAGCCAGAATGAAAATCATCGGGAAGCATTCCAGCGTATAGCGCGGCTCCGGGGTCTCCAGCGTCAGCAATAAGAGACAACGCAATGCGATCGATGCCCACAGCACAGGCAGAAAAGGCACATTGCGGCGCAGGCCAAAAATCGCCAGCGTAAGATACGCCAGATTCAGCGCGGCATAGCTCCACGCAAAAATCGTCTCCGCCTTGTGATGCTGGTATTGCCACCAGCGCAGCTCAATCCACAGCATCTCCGTGCGCGGGCGCAGCCACATGTCGGCCAGCCGCAGCGCGGGCAGCTCCACGTAAAAGCGCAGCGGATGCCGGGCCACGCGCTCTGCGGCCAGACGCGCAAATTGCGCATCCATCTCCGGAGTCAGCGAGAGCGTGGCATTGTGTTCGGCAAATAATTGTTGTACCGCAGCTCGTTCTGCATCGGTGTCAATGGCGCGCGCGGGCAGGCTGTGAACGTCCAGCGGAGCGTTGCCTTCGTTCCAGTAAATCTCGTAGGTGGAGGCAAACTCCGCGCACCAGCTTTGCACCCAGCGGTTCCAGCCTGCGTGTACGGTTTCGCCCGGGTCGGCTGCGGTACGCGGCGCCAGCGGTTGGAAGACGTGAAACGTCCGCGCGTTGCGCAGCGTCCACGCGCAGAAGGGAAGCAGCGCGATCGCGGCGCACAGCGCGGTCAAGCCTACGGCCCGGCGGGCAGAAATCTTTTTGCGCGCGTAGACAAACATGGCTGGCAACAGCACCACGCCGAGCAGCGCGCCATCCGGGCGCAACAGCGCGCAATAACTGATGGCAAATGCCAGCGCCCAGAACCAGACGGACCACGCAGGTTGTTCCACATAGCGCGCCAGCGCGTACAGGCCCAGCGCAATCGTAAACAGCGTCAGCGTCTCGGCCATGGGAGCCACAACATAGTTGGCGGTGAAGGGGCAGAGCGCCGAAAGATACAGCGCAGCGATGCCGGCACGCCGTTGCAGCGTGTGCGCGGCGAAGGCAGCGATCAGCAGGCATCCAGCCAGATCGATTCCTGCCTGCGTATACAAAACGGCGCGATAATGTTCCACTCCAAACAGGCGAAAGCACGCGGCCAAAAACAGCGGATAGCCGGGCAGCCGGATCAGCGTGGTGTGAATGCCCGCTTCCGCACCCGCACCCGTAGAGAAGCCGTAGACCCCATGCAGCAGCCAATTTTTGGCAATGTCTCCATAGAGCAAGCTGTCGCCGTCCACCAGCGGGTACGCGTGGATCCACCACAGGCGCAGCGCCAAGCCCAAGCCCAGTGCGGCTAAAAGATGCAACCGTGCGCGCTGAAAGAATTCGAGCATTGCTCATGATGATACCGTGCCGGTTTTGCGTTTGACGCGGGCAGCGCAGAAAACTAGGATGCGAAGGAGACCGTTCTGCGTATGTCGAATCCTATTTTTTATGATCCAGAGCGGAAACGATGGAAGCGCCTGCGCCGCGTAATGGACGTGGTGCTGGTGGTTTCCACCGTGGTGTTGATCGCCTTTGGCCTCAACGTCATTCACCGGGAACATCTGCCGGAGCTGTTGCTGCCGGTGCAGAAGCGCAACTTTCACGCACTCAAATACAGCACACGCGGCAAGCCCGTGCTGCATCCCCGGCGCAAAAACCGCAAAGGCCGCCCGACGGAAATTCCGCTGAACTCAGGCACGGGCCTGCGCGCGGCCTATTACGTGGACTACGATCCGGCCAGCTACAGCTCGCTCAAACAACACATCCATCAGATCGATCTGCTGTTTCCCGACTGGATTCACGTTATCTCGCCGGATGGAACGCCGACGGCGTTCACGCTCGACAACCGGCCCTATGCCGTGGTGGATCATGACGGCGTACACAACGTCGATCAGGAAGGCAAGGTGATGCGTGCCATCACCGATGCCAGAGAAGACACCGACGTGCTGCCGCTGGTGAACAACTTCAATCCGCTGACCGGGGACTTCAGCTCCAAAGTAGCCGAAGCGTTTTTAAATAATCCCGACGCGCGGGCGCGCTTTGTGGATCAGATGATGGTTTTTCTTGGAGCCAATCCGCGCTATCGCGGTTTGTCGATGGACATCGAGGCCATTCCGACAGATGCGCAGCCCGGATACAGACAGTTGATCTCAGTTTTGTATGAGCGGATGCATCCCAAAGGGCTGCGTTTGTACATCAATGTGCCTGTGGATGACGACGATTGGGATTTTAAGTTTTATTCTGCGAATGCTGACGGCCTGATTTTGATGGACTACGACCAGCATGAGCCGGGCAGTGGTCCGGGGCCGATCGCCTCGCAGGATTGGTTTCTGAAGAATCTGCGTGTAGCGCTGAAGCAGGTTCCCAAAAGCAAGCTGATCTGTGCCATCGGCAACTATGGTTATGACTGGACGCTCTCGCGTCCGCAGCGCGTGCATGGGCGGTTGATTCCTGCGCATGTCGTCAACACGGATGATCTGGCCGTGCAGGATGCGTGGCAGGCGGCCTCCGACTCCGACGCCACGCCAGAGCTGGATTCCGATTCGCTCAACATGCACTTCGCCTATGACGATGACGACGCGCATGTGCAGCATCAGATTTGGTATTTGGACGCCGTGACGGCGGTGAACGCCATGCGTGCGGCGCGCGAGCTGGGCATTGAGACCTTCGCACTGTGGCGGCTCGGCTCGGAAGACCGTTCGCTGTGGAAGGTTTGGGACAATCCTCTGGATCCGAATGCGCCGCAACTGCTGGCCGCCATGCCGCCGGGCGAGGATGTCAACACGGAAGGCGATGGCGACATTTTGCGCGTGGTGGGGGATCCGCAGGTTGGCACGCGCGTGATTGAGCAGGACGCCGACACGCACCAGCTCGTCTCCGAGCAGATCAACACCTTCCCGCAGTCCTACACAGTGGAGCAGTACGGCTACCATCCGAATGAGGTTGCGCTCACGTTTGATGACGGCCCGGATCCCACCTGGACGCCGAAGATACTCAACATTCTCAAGCAGAAAAACGTAGTGGCCACCTTCATGGTGATTGGCGAAGAGGCGCAGGACAATCTCGGCCTGCTCAAACGCTATTACCGCGATGGGCAGGAGATCGGCAACCACACCTGGACGCATCCAGACATTAGTGAAATCTCCAACCGTCAGCTTGCGTTGGAGCTGAACCTGACCGAGCGCCTGTTTGCTGCGGAGCTGGGCGTGCAGCCGCTGTACTTCCGTCCGCCGTACTCGATTGATCAGGAGCCGGACACCAACGACCAGGCCGCGCCAGTGGATCGCATCGAGAAGATGGGCTACATCATCATCGGCGACAAGATCGACACCAACGATTGGGATGAACATCCGCGCAAGTCGCCGCAGGAGATTATCGACAGCGTCTTCGATCAATTGAAGGTGATGCAGTCCAAGCCGCAGTTTCGCGGCAGCATTATTCTGTTGCATGATGGCGGCGGCGATCGCTCGGTGACGGTGCAAACGCTGCCGGTGTTGATCGACGCGCTGCGCGCCAAGGGCTACAAGATTGTTCCCGTATCCGCGCTGATGGATAAGACGCGCGCGCAGGTGATGCCGCCCATCGCTCCGGGACAGCGCTGGCAGGCGCGCGTGGATGCGGTCGCCTTCTTCTTGATTGCACTGTTCAACCACAGTGTAATTCTCATTTTCTTTTTGGGCGACGTGCTCATGACTGGGCGATTGGTATTGGTCGGCATCTTTGCGGCCCTCGATCGCGTGCGCCGCCGCAAGCTGGCCCCCGACGCGGAAAATTACAAGCCTCAAGTGGCCGTCTTGATCCCGGCTTACAACGAAGAGATGGTCATCGCGCGCACCATCCGCTCCGTGTTGCACTCGGACTATCCCCATCTGCGCGTGATCGTCATTGATGACGGCTCCAGGGATGGAACGCTGGAAGCCGCGCGCGCCATGTTGCAGGATCCCATCGCCGCGGACGGACGCCTCACCGTGCTCACCAAGCCCAATGGCGGCAAGGCCGAGGCCCTCAACTTTGCGCTGGAGCAGGTGCAGGAAGAAGTTTACGTGGGCATTGATGCCGACACGGTGATTGCGCACGATGCAATTTCCCTGCTGATCCGGCGCATGGCCGACCCCACGGTGGGCGCAATCGCCGGCAATGCCAAGGTGGGCAATCGCATCAATCTGTGGACGCGCTGGCAGGCGCTGGAATACATCACCAGCCAAAACTTCGAACGGCGCGCGTTGGATCTATTCAACGTGGTCACCGTGGTGCCGGGAGCCATTGGAGCCTGGCGCACGCAGCCAGTGAAGGACGGCGGCTGTTACCACGTCAACACCGTGGCAGAAGATGCCGACCTGACGATGAATCTGCTGCAGCAGGGCTATAAGGTGATCTATGAGGATCACGCGCTGGCCTTTACGGAGGCTCCGGACAACATGCGCGGCCTGATGCGGCAGCGCTTCCGCTGGTCGTTTGGAATTTTGCAGGCGGTATTTAAGCATCGCGGGGCATTTTTGAAGCATCGCGCCATGGGATTCTTCGCGCTGCCGAACATCATCATCTTTCAGATGTTGCTGCCGCTCTTCTCGCCGTTTATTGATCTGATGTTCGCGGCGGGTGTGGTCAACTTTGCCTATGCGCACTACTTCCACCCAGAGGCGGCCAGCAACGCCAGCTTTGAAAAACTGCTGGCCTACTTTCTGGCGTTTTTAATCGTGGATTTTCTGGCCTCCTCGCTGGCCTTTGCGCTGGAACCCCGGCACCCGGCCAACAAGGGGGATGGCTGGCTGCTCTTCCATATCTGGATTCAGCGGTTCACCTACCGCCAGGTCTTCTCGCTGGTGCTGCTGAAAACCATCAAGCGCGCCATTGATGGCCGGTCTTTCAATTGGGAGAAACTCGATCGCACAGCCAAGCTCTCTGCCAGCACGGAGCAGGCGATGGGCGGTAAGTAGTCCCGCCGCCCTTTTGGCCGCACCGCGTCGTTTCTTGCAGCAATCCCCGATTTTCCGGCATCTGGTCTACACTATTCTGGAGCGAGGGCTGGGGCTGGCACGCGGCCCGACTTTCCGAAGATCGGCAAGCAGGTTCCTGCAGGGGACACACAGGCAAAGGGCGCAGAGAGAGCTTGCATCGCGTTGCCGTGGGCGAGGAGGTGTGCTTGACACGAATCTTATGCGTCGATGATGAAGCCGGAGCTGCCGGATTGAAGCGCGCCATCCTGGAACGTGCTGGCTACGATGTCACCGTCTGTACGGCTGCACCAGAGGCCATTGCGTTACTGCTGACCGATACCTTTGATGCCGTGGTCACCGATTGGAAGCTAGGTGAAGATAGCGGGCGCGAGATTCTCGTGGCCGCGCGCACGCAGAGCCATGTTCCCGTCGTTGTGGTTTCCGGTTATTGCGCAGAGGCTTTCACCGCTGTTGAGCCGCAGGCGGATATTTACCTGGAAAAGCCCGTTGATCCTGAAGAGTTGGTGACGATTGTCAGCGCGCTGCTCGCCTCCCCCGGCAAGCCTGTTTGAATGCGTAGAGCCTTTGCGGCAAGAGCGTTTCGTGTTTGGAGCGGCGTCGAGGCCTGCCGGAGATTTCACTCCAGCCCGAAGGCGGCTGGCATAAGGCACCCGAAATTTTAGGAATACTGGCAGAAGGCCAGCGGGAAGGTCGTTGGCGCATCGGGTGTCTGCGGTTCTGTGTCTTCGGCTATGCCGAGGCTACATGCAGCGTCGAGGGTACATCGATGGTTTGCGTCAGGATGCGGTGGTGGATGGTAAAGAGCGCCAACTCCAAGCGGTCTGAAACGCCGGTCTTGTCGTACACGCTGCGCAGATAATTTTTAATCACCTGCTCCGTTGTCCCCAGTTGCAGCGCGATCTGTTTGTTTTTGTAGCCCTGCACGATGAGCGCGACAATCTCCATTTCCTTGGGGGTCAAACGCAGGCGTACGCGCGCTCCCACGGAATCCATTTCCTCGGGCAGGCTGCGTCCGCTGCGTGCCTGCACGTAATGCTGTCCACTCGCTACACGATGCACGCACTCGACCAGCGTTGGCCCGCTGACATCGCGGAAGACCAGGCCGTCGATCTCCTTGCCCGCATAGGTTTGCTGCGACTCGGTGTTTTCGGCAATCACAATCGCGCGGCTGGAGTTGGCGTGCATCAAGCGCACGAGGGGAACGCAATCGGGCAACAGGGAGCTGGTGAAGAGGATGATGGCCCCATGTGCCGCCTGGGCAGCTTGCTGCAAATGCGGCACGTCTGTGCATTGCGCAATGATGCGCATGTCCTCTTGTGCGGCGAGAACCTTGGCGATGCCGGCGCGAAAGATCGACTGATTGTCCGCAAGAACGATTTTTTTCATAGCGCGATGTTTGGGCCGACTGCCTGCGCCGCTGTCCTTGCCTGTTGAGGCTTGGACGAATGTGCAGGACTCCGCCTGTGTATCTGTATCGGCGGTTCGGGAAAAAACTTCGCGGGATTTTTCAGGGAGTGCGGATTGCGGGGAACGCTGCGGGTTCTGGGAAAGGATTGCCATCTGAGTACAGCTCCGCTGGGCGACTCCGATAGGCTACCGCTTTTTTTTGTAGTTGCCAATGCCGACTGGTTGCGGCTAGGTCTGTGCGGACATGGATTGCGGATGGCCCAGCCGTTTGCCGCAGAGCCATAAGTAATGAAAACCAGAGATCCAGGTGAGCCACAGCGTGGCTTGGAGCGATGCAGCGCGCAGCCAGAGCAGCCAGCCGGGGGCATAGGATTTGGCGAGCACCACGGCCGTTACCGCCAGAATCTGCGCCAGCGTATTGGCCTTGCCAAAGATGCTGGGGCTAAAGTCGCGCATGTTTACCGTGTTGTAGAGCAGCGCAGCCACAATCAAAATTCCCAAGTCGCGGCTGAAGACCATCAGCGTGATGTGCAGCGGCACCAGTCCCATGTGCGTCAGCACCAGAAACAGTGTGCTCAGCAGCAGCTTGTCTGCGATGGGGTCCAGGTACGCGCCCAGTTGCGTGCGCAGGGCAAAGCGCCGTGCCAGAAAGCCATCCAGCCCATCGCTGAGGCCGGCAATGATGAGTAGCACCAGCGCACGGTGGTAGTGCGCGTCCAAAATCGCCAACGCCAAAAAAGGGATGATCGACAGGCGCAGAAGGGTCAACTGGTTGGGCAGCGCGCGCAGTTGCTGGATCACAGGAGCGGGTCTCTTTCTGCATTCATCCTAGCGCACGGCGGCTGCGGCTGTCGCAGAAATTTTCCCTGCCCTGCGCGCATTTGCTCTGCTTTGCGCAGACCGATACAATGAACCTATCGCATGCAGGCGCGTAGCTCAGTTGGTTAGAGCGCTACCTTGACACGGTAGAGGTCAGGAGTTCGAGTCTCCTCGTGCCTACCATTTTCCCCACCGAACCCCACGGCATGCGGCCCACGTGGTTGTCCCATATCCATTGGTGATACGAGCGGGCATCGCATACTTCATGCCATGCTTGAACGGGATTCCATTCTGAACGCTAAATCGTGCGCGAGGAAGGCTGCATCGAACCGGACGATACCCGGGCAGAGACTGCGCAGGGTGCGCTACTGCAACTGTGCGGTTTCTGGCATCTCGACGGAGGCCATCTGGCCCACGGTGATGCGCATGTAGCGATAGGGATTGACAGGCGTGCCATGCACGTGGACTTCATAGTGCAGGTGCGGGCCGGTGCTGCGTCCGCTTTGGCCTACGTAGCCGATGATCTGACCGCGGCTGATCGCTTCGCCCGTCTCCACGGTCATTGAGGACAGATGCGCGTAGAGGGTTTCGATGCCGTGGCTGTGGTCGATCAAAATTCTGCGGCCATAGCCGCCGTCCATGTTGGCGGCTTCCACAACGCCATCGGCAGTGGCGTAGACGGGCTGGCCGTACTCGGCGCCAATGTCAATGCCGCGATGGAATTCACCCTCTCCCTCGCCGCCCATGGGGTCGGTGCGCTCTCCAAAGGAACTGGTGATGCGGCCCATCACGGGCCAGAGCGTCGGCGAACTGGCCAAGCGTTCCCAATCCGCCAGCGTGTCCGCGCTGCCCAAGCCCACTGAAAGCGCGCTGGCAGCCACCCCAGAGATTGCCGTCAAGCGGAGCGCGTCCAACTGCCCAACGGTGGCCGCGTAGTCATCCTTGGTCAGGGCATCGGCATTTAAGCCGGCGGCAACGGCAGCCGCACTCGGCGCAGACTTCGTTGTGAGAATTTTGGATTGGCGCAGTCCGTAGAGCGCGGAGACCTCACCTGCCAGGGAACCCAGCGAGGCCACTTGAATATCTTTTTGCTTCACTTCACTTTGCAGTTGCAGATAGTCGCGGCGTAGCGCTTCATGCTCGCTGCGAATCTGGTTGAAGCGCTCGGTCTTGAGCAGCATGCGCGTATAGGAGCCGGCCAAGCCCGTGATGGTGAATAGCCCCACCACGGCCGCGCCCACAAACATATATGCGTAGCGCATGGCAATCGGCACCTTGTTCAGGTTGCCTTGCTCATCCCGCGTCACGTATACGATGTAGCGCTTCCGTTGCAAAATCCTTCTCCCTGTCGCTGCAAAAAAACTGCTCAAAGTCTCTGCGGATTGCCGTGCGCGCAAAGTCTGCTCAAAGCCGACTCCTACGCTGTGCCCCGAGCAACCGCAGCACCAAAAGACTACATTGGACGGCTATCGACAACCGCTTGCGGTACTTCCGTTTATGAAGGCAGCGTTAACTGTAACAAAATACGCCGTAGCGGGTCAATGCAATAGCCAGTTGGCGGTATGGATTCCCTGTGGAAATCCTAATCCTTCCCGTTGCCCCGTCCGTTCCCCCATCGCGCGGCGCGTACGATTGCCCTCACTGCCCTGTATCTCGGCAGAAAAATCCCGTAGCATGAGGGCTGTCCGATGCCAGCCGCACCCACGGAACGTGCTTTGCTTCGCGCCCTGCGCTCCCGCGTGGAGCACGGAGCCAGCCGCGCCTCCGGCGGCGGCAGCCCAGTGCGCATCGGCATTGGCGATGATTGCGCCGTGTTGCGGGTTCCGCGCGGGCATGAAGTGCT
>JAJZMO010000245.1 GCA_021798235.1 Acidobacteriota bacterium
CATCGTTCGACCGCGGTCGAACGATGGCTACCGGAGGAAAGTTCAGAACCAAAAACTGTAAAGGATGTCCCGAGACAAACTGTAAAGGATCTATAGGGACTGGACACTTCTTTTGCTTGAGTGGGGTTGAAGGTGAGCGCGCGTAGTCGTCCGGCTGCCCTTTCTCGCTTGTTCGCCGTCCAATCCGATTCAGTTTCGAGGATTCCTTCCTGTCCCGTAGCGTAGTGGCGGAAGCTGGACCAGGGCCAATCCTCCGGCCGGCTGCATAGCTGCTTGCGGGCAGGGTTGCGATGAATATAGCGCAGCTTTTCCTGGAACGTTTCGTGATTGTGAACGTTGAAGTCGTAGTAGCGCTTTTGCCAGAAGTGAGGGGCGTCTCCGATCAGCCGGCAGGGACACGCCCTGCTTCAGGGACTTGATGGCGACGGCGAGCGTTTCGCGGCGTGGCTCGCTCAGCAGCAGATGCACATGGTCGGGCATGACCACGTATCCATAGACACAGAGCAGGTAATCCCGGCGGATTCGTTCCAGCGCAGTCTCGAAGACAGAACGCGTCGGGGCACCAGGGAAATTCGACCGGCGATGCCAGCAGGCAAATGTGATGAAATGCGTTTGTCGTGAATGGTGGAACCGCCGAAGCCTGGTTGGCATGGAGGAAAGATTACTCCTGTCCCCCACTCAAGCAAAAGAAGCTTGAGTGGGCCACCCGTCCAAGCTCAGTGGAATCAACTGAACACCCAAAATCTAACCAGGAAAGCGAAGCAGAGAAGCATTAGCACAAAGCATGCATCAAGAAGCAACGCCAGTTTATTCCCTGGATATAGCTGCTTGAACTGCTTCCGTACCCTTGTCCCCCACCACAAGTAAGAGATCCTTTCACTCTCAGGGAGCAGCACATTAATTTTTCCAATCATAATGAAAGAAATCATGTTGGCCAGAATTGCAGCAGTTGTCATCAAGCAGGCAGCAATAATGACAGGTAGTGGCAATTGGCTCATTATCATTGACATGGAGCCCTCGCCAGAAATCCGAGGTAATCACCCAAAGAGAAATCAGTGAATCTTCCCGTATTGAGGGGATGGCTGGTATCAGTCACACTAATCCCTCCGCCATACTTACCAGCAAGGGCCGCGCTAGCTCCGGCCGAGAAAACGGTCACCCCACCGCCTCTGATGACCGATCCTCCAGCGCCAACAAAAGGTATCGGCGTTGGGGCATAGAAGCTAGCACCTTTGAATGGTCCTGAGAATCCATTGTTCGTTTTGCCAAGTCCGTAAACTAGCCCAGTAGTGGCTGTTACGCTTGCCCCACCATTCCATCCAAATGACATGCCACCTGTCCCGAAGAGACTCGTCTGTCCGGAATTATAGTTAAGTACCATGTCACCTCCGCCGCTGACCGCTCCGACCCCGCCTACTGCGCCACTCAATGAAATAGAGCGGCCTGTAGGGATAGCAAAACAATAGGCACTTTTCAGCCTGCTAAGAAATCCACTACTTGAGCCATTGGAACTGCCTTCCGAAGCGTGCACATGCAGAACATAGTTTATGTCGTATACGCGCCCCGTGTAGTGCCAACGGGAAAATGGTGTGGCTGACAAATGAAGTAGTTTCATGCCACAAATGACAGGCCCAGCTAAATCCCTTCCAACAAAGCCCCATCAGATCAATGCGGGACAACGGCTCGTTCCCAACGTAGCTGTAGAGATTCAGGCTTTGCGGGTTTGTGAGCTGAGCGTATATCAGTCCTGAAGGATCCGGCGTGAGGAACCTGGCATCGTTACTGGAGTAGTATCTGGCCCGATAGTTGGTGGGGTCGATGTCGAGGCTGTGCGGATTTGTGGTGGGCCGGGGTGGGGTGGATTGGTTTGCCGGTGTGAATGTTTCGGCGAGCGTCATAGGTTTAGAGGTTGCGTCGTAAGTGCAATCCCAGGTCTCAACGGCGAGACCTGGGATGGACGTGTCGGGAATTTGTTATGGGCTATGGGTTGGAGGGTGTTTTCTTGACGCCGATGTTCCAGCCCTCGAAGGCCCAGACGTCGGCGTCCTGCTGGATTTCCTTGTCGGTGGGCATGTAGATGTGGCTGGTGCTGCCGGTGGTGCGGAGCAGGATGGGATTGTTGCAGCCCTGCGCATGCTGGATAGTTGCCGTGAATTTGAATTCGTGGCTGGGGACCACGCGGTCATCGTCCCATGAGGTCGTGATCAGGGTGGGCGGATAGCAGGTTCCCTTGTGGATGTTATTCAGGGGTGAGTACTTGATGAGCCACTGGAAGGCCTGCTTGTTGTCAGAGCTGCCGTACTCGGGAACCCAGAATGCTCCGCCGGAGAACTTCTGGTAGCGGAGCATGTCAAGCACGCCGTGGCCGATGTAGGCCGCGCCGAAGAGCTGAGGCCGCTCGGTGATGGACGCGCCGGTGAGCAGGCCGCCGTTGGAGTATCCCTGGATGGCGAGGTGTTTGGGGGAAGTGTAACCGTGTTTGTACAAATACTTGGCGGCCCAGGCGAAATCGTCAAAGACGTTCTGCTTTTTGCCGAGCATGCCGGCGTGGTGCCAGGCCTCGCCGTAGACGCCGCCGCCGCGGAGGTTGGGAACGGCGTAGACGCCGCCCAGCTCAAGCCATACGGGGATGGTGGGGCTGAAGCGCGGGGTGATGGTGATGTTGAAACCGCCGTAGCCGTACATGACGGTGGGGTTTGAGCCGTCGAGCTTGATGCCTTTTTTGGCGACGATGAACATCGGCACCCTGGTGCCGTCCTTCGAAGTGTAGAAGACCTGCCTGGTCTGGTAGAGGGAGGGATCGAACTTGACGTTGGGCTTGAAGGTGACGGTTGTTTTGCCGGTGGCGACGTCGTAGCGATAGATGGTTTTGGGATAGAGGAAGGAAGTGAAGTCGTAATAGACGGTGGGCGAATCGTTTCTGGAGGAGATGGTGTTGACGGCGCCGAGCGCGGGAAGCGGCAGGGTGTGCAGGAGCTTGCCGGTGGTGCTGAAGAGGTCGAGGTGGCTGACGGCGACATCCTGGTAGCTGGCAAGGATATCTCCATTGGCGAGGGATGCGCTGGAGAGGACGCCGGCGGCCTGGGGAACGACGGTTCTCCAGTGGGCTGGGCTGGGGTTAGTGAAGCTGGCGGCGACGATGCGGCCGCGGGGCGCGTCGAGCGTGGTTTGCAGGTAGAGCGTGTTGCCGATGTGGCCGATGGGCGCATACATCGCATCGTTCTTTGTGTAGAGCGGTTCGATTTTGGCGCTGAGGTTGGGCTTGCCGGGATTGCCGAGATTCGCGTAATACAACTCGTTGTTGCTGATGGAGTTGTTCATGAGAAAGAGATACAGATAGTGGCCGTCCTCGCTGACGGATCCCTCGATGGCCGCCTGGGGAAGGTCGGGGCGGGAATAGATGAGCTTGTCCTCGGACTGGGGGGTACCGAGCGCGTGGTAGTAGAGCTTCTGGTCGACGACGGCGTGGCTGATGGCTTTTTCGCCGCTGGGAGGCTCGGGATAACGCGAGTAGAAGAAGCCTTTGCCGTCGTTGGTCCAGGAGATGCCGGAGAATTTGACCCAGCGGACAACGTCTGGCAGAGGCTTGCCGGTGGCGACGTCGAGGACGTGGATGGTCTGCCAGTCTGATCCGCCCTTGGAGAGCGCGTAGGCCATGTACTTGCCCTGCGGAGATGGCGCGATGTGGGCCAAGGCAATGGAGCCATCAGGGGAGAGCTGGTTGGGGTCGAGCAGTTCACGCGGCGGGGCGGTGGCGGATTGCTGGACGTAGACGACGCTCTGGTTCTGCAGGCCGGAATTTTTGCGGAAGAAGAGCATGCCGTTCTTCAGCTGGTAGGGGGTGTCCTCCTTGGGAAAATTCCAGAGTTCCGTGAGACGATCGTCGATCCAGCCGCGGATGGGGATCCTGGAGAGGTAGTTGTCGGTGAGCTTGTTTTCGGCGTCGACCCACTGGTGGAGCTGAGGGCTGCTAAGGTTTTCCATCCACTGGTAGGGCGCGGGGACCCTGGTGCCGAAGTAGGTGTCGACGGTGTTGTCGCGGTGGGCAACGGGGTAGTTGAGTTTCTGCGTCGACGACTTGCAACCTGTAAGGACAAAGGGAGCCGCGACAGCCAGCACGGAGAGCGCACGTAGCAGAGGCTTCATAGGAATCGTCTCTTTTCCGGGGAGGTTCTTAAAACTCCCAAGGATAGAACGAATCCAGAGGCTGGGTAAACCGGGTGGTCTACTTACGGGATGGCGGTACTGAAGAAGATGTCCTGGAGCCAGTTGGGGGTGAAGCCGTTCTGCCGGACGATGGGGCCGATTTGCGCCCAGTGGCGGATGGCGTGGATGAAGAGGTGCAGGCAGAGCTTGCGGTAGGTGCCTGAGATTTCTCCGGCGGTGCGTGTATTGAAGGTGGCGACGCGGTCGAAGGTTTCGTCTTCGGCCTGGGCGAGGAACTGGGCGAGATTTTCGGCGGCGGTGGCGTGGAGCTTCCAGGCAGAGTCAAGGGTTTTTTGCGGGTGGAGGGCCTCGAGATCGGTGACGGGCAGACCGAGGAGGCGTTCGCTGTGCCGGTAGGAAACAGCGCAGATGTGCCAGACGAGGTCAGAGACTCTGGTGGAGTGTGCGATGTCTGTGGTGGCGTCGGCGGCCTGTGGGTGCTCGGCGAAGAAGGCCTGCCAGCGGGCGGCGGTGAGGTTGAAGTCGGCGAGGAGTTCTTCGAGGGTGACGGCGCAATGGGGCATGATGGCTCCTTCCATCGCTGAGAGTGGGCAGAAGCTGCTCAGGGTTGCTGTTTGAGGGCGCGGTGGCCGATGTCGCGGCGGTAGGTGATGCCTTCAAAGTGGATGTGGGCGAGGGCCTTGTAGGCCTGATGGAGTGCGTCTTCCAGGGTGGTGGCGACGGCGGTGACGCCGAGGACGCGGCCTCCGCTGGTGACGATTTCTCCGTTAGAGAGCGAGGTGCCGGCGTGGAAGATCTGAACGCCGGGGACCTTGGCGGCCTGATCGAGGCCAGTGATGGGGAAGCCGGTTTTGTAGCTGCCAGGGTATCCGGCGGAGGCGGCGACGACGCAGGCGGATGCGCCGGGGGTCCAGCGGAGTTCGGCGGCGCTGAGGCGGCCTTCGACGGCGGCCTGAAGAGCGTCGACGAGATCACTCTCCAGGCGCATGAGGATGGCCTGGGTTTCGGGGTCGCCGAAGCGGGCGTTGTATTCGAGGACCATGGGGCCGCGTGCGGTCATCATGAGGCCGAGATAGAGGACGCCGCAGAAGGGCATGTCTTCGGCGGCCATGCCGTCAAGGGTGGGGTAGACGATGCGGTGGAGGATCCAGTCGCGCATCTGGGGGTCGAGCATAGCGTCAGTAGAGTAAGCGCCCATGCCGCCGGTGTTGAGGCCGGTGTCGCCTTCGCCGATGCGCTTGTGGTCCTGGGCGGGGACGAGCGGGCTGGCGTGCTTGCCGTCGCAGATGACGAGAAAGGATAGTTCGTCGCCGGTGAGGAATTCTTCCATGACGAGGGTGGATTCAGCGGCGCCGAGGAGCTTTCCGCTGAAGAGGCCGGCGATGGCGTCGCGGGCTTCAGCCTTGGATTCGCAGATGAGGACGCCCTTGCCGGCGGCGAGGCCGTCGGCCTTGATGACGACGGGGAGGTGGAAGAGATCGAGGGCGGCGAGGGCTTCTTCCTGGCTGTTGCAGGCGGCGAAGTGCGCGGTGGGAATCTGGTGGCGCTGCATGAAGCGCTTGGCGAAGCTCTTGCTGGTTTCGAGCATGGCCGCGGCGCGGGTGGGCCCGAAGACGGGAATGCTGCGGCGCTGGAGTTCGTCGGCAAGGCCGAGGGAAAGCGGCAGTTCGGGGCCGATGACGACGAGATCGGGCGATTCGGCGGAGACAACGCGGAGGAGGTCGCTGAGGTTGCGCTGGTCGACGGGAACGCAGCGGGCGGCCTGGGCGATGCCGCCGTTGCCGGGCGCGCAGACGACTTCGTTGACGCGGGGCGAGCGGGCAATTGCCCAGCAGAGCGCGTGTTCGCGGCCTCCGGAACCGATGACCAGCACCTTCATGGAATGCTCCCCCCTACTTTATCTCTCTTGGTGAGCGTATCGCAGCCGGGGGCGGACGCCAACTGTGCTGGCCGCACGGGCGGTCGCGCCTTCGGCGCCATTCCGGTTCTGGCTGGGTTGGTAAGGTTGACTTAACTGTTTTCGATTGTGGCGAAGGCCTACCCTTACTTCCCGCTGGGGATTGCCCGAAGCTGCCGCTACAGCCCCACTCAAGCAAAAGATGCTTGAGTGGGCCACCCGTGGGAGTGGCCGAGGCATGCGACAATGAAATTTAACCGTCATGAAACCTGAGCCTCGCAAGCCCTCCATGGCGCCCAGCCCTACGACGATCACTCCCGAGCTTTTGCAGCAGCACGGCATCACCGCTGGGGAGTACCAGCGGATAGAGGCGGCGCTGGGCCGCGTGCCGAGCCTGACGGAACTGGGAATCTACAGCGTGATGTGGAGCGAGCATTGCTCGTACAAGTCGTCGCGCGTGCACCTGAAGCGGCTGCCGACCGAAAGCGCCCGTGTGGTGCAGGGTCCGGGCGAGAATGCCGGGATTATCGACGTGGGCGACGGCTGGGCGTGTGCGTTCAAGATCGAGTCGCACAATCACCCCTCGTACATTGAGCCTTTTCAAGGCGCGGCGACTGGCGTGGGCGGGATTCTGCGGGACATCTTCACGATGGGCGCGCGGCCGCTGGCGGTGATGGATTCGCTGCGTTTTGGTCCGGTGCGGGAAGAGGAAGCCAGCGAGGCGGACAAGCCGCTGCTGCATAAGAATCAGTCGATCCTGGAAGGCGTGGTGCATGGGATTGCGGCGTATGGAAACTGCTTTGGGGTTCCGAACCTGGGCGGGGAGACGAAGTTCGAGAGCTGCTACTCGGGCAATCCGCTGGTGAATGCCTTTGCGCTGGGCCTGGTGCGGCGCGACGAGATTTTCTACGCGAAGGCGACGGGCGTGGGGAATCCGGTGATTTACGTGGGCGCGAAGACGGGGCGCGACGGGATTCACGGCGCAACGATGGCCAGCGAGGAGTTCAAGGAAGGCTCGGAGCAGAAGCGGCCCAATGTGCAGGTGGGTGATCCGTTCATGGAGAAGCTGCTGCTGGAGGCGTGCCTGGAGGCGATGAAGACCGGCGCGGTGGTCGGCATCCAGGACATGGGCGCGGCCGGGCTGACGTCTTCGAGCTGCGAGATGGGCGCGCGCGGCGGGGTGGGCATTGATATGGACCTGGATAAGGTTCCGCAGCGCGAGACGGGGATGAACGCCTACGAGCTGATGCTGAGCGAGAGCCAGGAGCGGATGCTGCTGGTGGCCGAAAAGGGCCGCGAAGACGAGGTGTTGAAGGTTTTTACGAAGTGGGGCCTGGACGGCGTGATTGTGGGCGAGGTGATTGCCGAGCCGCGGCTTCGCATCTGGCGGAACGGCGTGCTGGAGGCGGATATTCCGAACACGTCGCTGACAGACGAGGCACCGAAGTATCACCGGCCGGTGGGCGAGTGGAAGGCTCCGGTTCCGGTGGATCCCCCGGCGGAGGTGCTGGAAGCGCTGAAGCAGCCGCGCGACTACACGGCGGATTTGAAGAAGCTGCTGGCGGGGTCGAATATCTGCTCGAAGCGCTGGGTGTATGAGCAGTACGACTCGATGGTGCAGACGAACACCGTGGAGGGCCCGGGCGGCGAGGCCGGAGTGATGCGCATTAAGGACAGCGGAGCGCCGGGCCACGAGCGCGGGCTGGCAATGGCGCTGGCGGGGAATGGGCGCTGGTGTTATCTCGATCCGAAGCTGGGTGCGATGCACGCGGTGGCCGAGGCGGCGCGCAAGGTGGCTTGTACGGGCGCGACTCCGGTGGCGACGACGAACTGCCTGAATTTTGGGAATCCGGAGAAGCCGGAGATCATGGCGCAGCTTTCGGCGGCTATCGATGGGATGGCGGAGGCGTGCCGGGCGCTGGGGGCTCCGGTGACGGGCGGGAATGTATCGCTCTACAACGAGACGCGGGGCGAGGGGATTTATCCGACGCCGGTGATTGGGATTGTGGGCGTTCTGGATGATGTGACGAAGGCTGTGGGGTCGGACTTCCAGCGGGCTGGGGAAGAAATTTTCCTCATCGGTTCTGACATTGCCACAGAAATCGCGCCGATAGCACTGAAGAGTTTTGGTTCTTCTGAGTTTGCCAAGCTCGTACTCGGAAAGATTTGGGGCAATCCGCCTAATCATCTCGAACTGGATGGCGCTGCGCAGCTTAATCAATGCCTGGTTAAGTTGGCTGCGGAAGGTTTGATTACTACTGCTTTCGACGTAAATGATGGCGGTATTGCCGTTGCCCTTGCTGAGGCGTCATTTGGGAAGGGCATCGGAGTCAATGCTGAAGTTATCCCTATTGCTGATGCACCGGTTGAGTTGTCGCTATTTGGCGAGTATGCGTCTCAGGTGGTTATTACCTGCTCATCTGAAAATGCGGAGAAGGTCAGAGACATTGTGTTCGGGTATTCCGAACTCACTGCTCATCGGATCGGCGAGACTGTAATCGACACATTTACGATTTCAGTTGCGTCGGGAATTGCAGCGGATGCGCAGGGGAAGGTGATCTCTTGTACTGTCAACGAACTGCGCAAGCCGTGGGCAACTTCACTGGATACGGTGCTGGAGGCTGAGGTTTTTGTATGAGCCGGGTGGTGATGGAAGGCGTGGGAGCGAAAGCGATTCCGGAGCAGGACACGCCGATGCGGCGCATGGTGTTTGAGGGCTTTGAGACGGAGGAGTTAGAGATTTTCTCGTCCGAGGAGGCTCCGGAGGACGTGGTGGAAGCGCCGCCAATGGTGGTGACGGAGCCGCCTGCGCTGCGGGTGGGCGCGGAGGATGACGCGAAGCTGCGCGAGCATTGCGGGGTGGTGGCGATTCATGGGGCTGAGGATGCGGCGCGGCAGGCTTACCTGGGGCTGTATGCGCTGCAGCATCGCGGGCAGGAGTCGGCGGGGATTGCGACGGCGGACGGGCACAGCATTTCGAACATCAAGGGCATGGGCCTGGTCTCAGAGATTTTTACCGATGACGTGCTGGCGAAGCTGAAGGGCCAGATGGCGATCGGGCACACGCGGTATTCGACGACGGGCGACTCGGCTCTGTTGAATGCGCAGCCGATCCGGGTGGAGTCGACCAAGGGGCTGATTGCGATTGCGCACAACGGGAACCTGGTGAACCTGGGGAATCTGCGGGTGCAACTGGAGCGCAAGGGCGCGCACTTCCAGACGACGAGCGACTCGGAGATTATTGTGCAGCTGATTGCGCACTCGCAGGCGACGACGCTGGTGGATGCGATTGCGGATTCGCTGAGCCAGGTGGACGGGGCGTTCTCGATTGTGATGATGACGCGGGACCGGGTGTTTGCGGCGCGCGATCCGCGGGGCTTCCGGCCGCTCTCGATGGGGCGGATCAAGAACGAGGACGGGCCGGACACGATTGTGTTTGCGTCAGAGAGCTGTGCGTTTGACCTGCTGCACGCGAAGTTTGAGCGCGACGTGGCTCCGGGCGAGCTGGTGATGGTGACCGAGGACGGGGTGACGTCGCGGCAGTATGCGGCGCCGAATCAGTCGAGCTGCATTTTTGAGCACGTGTATTTTGCGCGGCCGGACAGCAAGATCTTCAACCGCTGGGTGCAGGACAGCCGCGAGGAGATGGGGCGGCAACTGGCGCGCGAGAGCCATGTGGAGGCGGACCTGGTGGTTCCGGTACCGGACTCGGGCGTGACGGCGGCGATTGGGTATGCGGCGGAGAGCGGCGTGCCGTTCCGGTTCGGGCTGATCCGCAATCATTATGTGGGGCGGACGTTCATTGAGCCGGAGCAGAAGGTGCGCGACTTCGGGGTGCGGCTGAAGCTGAATCCGGTGCGGAATCTGCTCGAGGGCAAGCGGATTATCCTGATCGACGACTCGATCATTCGCGGGACGACGAGCCGCAAGATTGTGCGGATGGTGCGGGGCGCGGGCGCGAAGGAAGTGCATTTGCGAATCAGCTGCCCGCCGACGATTTCGCCGTGCTTCTACGGGGTGGATACGCCGCGGAAGTCAGAGCTGATTGCGGCGAACCAGTCAGTGGAAGAGATACGGCAGTTCATCGAGGCGGACTCGCTGGCGTACCTTTCGCTGGACGGGCTAAGGCACGCGTGCGACGGCGGCGAGGGGAATACCTTCTGCGTGGCCTGCTATACGGGGGAGTATCCGACGGCGTGGGTGGACGTGGAGGATATTCTGCCGGCGGGAGTGGCGGCTCCGGCGAGCGTGCGCTGAGGCGGGCCGAGGCTTCGCGTATTTTCAGAGGTTTACGCACAAATTTTCACTGCCGGGCCGGATTTTGAAAGGTTTGACGACTCCCCTCCTTTTTTGCGGGTAAGTGGTTGATTTTATTGAACTGGATACCCGTTCTTCACTGGTAAACCCATGGTGTTTTTGTGGGAATCTTATTGAATCTAAAAGGTGGACTAGAGTCTTCCGGGGATTTTCTGCGGAAATCTCCGGTTTTTGGGCACAGTGGGACGGAAAAAGGCGGCTCCGGTGAGGGAGCCGCCTTTTTGCATGTCCTTACTTTCAGGATATCAATTCAGGGCGTAATTCCCGGCAGAATTCCGGGGGCTGGGCGTCCGGGGTGGTGGCGTCAGAGGCGAACGGGCCTTCGGCGCGAGGGTGCGAATCTCTGGCTCGCGCAGCACGGCGGGCGCGAGGGCGGGGCGCCGTCAGCCGGCGGCTTCGTCGATGATGGCGATGAGCTCGCGTTCGACGTCGGCGGGGAGGGTGGAGTCGATGTGGAGGCCGCTGGCGGCGAAGAGGTCGGTGGGGTGGACCATGGCGAGGGTGCTTCCGGCGGCGGTGCTGTAGACGGCGATGCGGCAGGGGAGCAGGGTGGCGACGGCAGGGTCGTGAGCGAGGGCCTGCGAGGCGGCCTGCGGATTGCAGATGTCATAGACGCGGGCTTCGCTGCCGAG
>JAJZMO010000045.1 GCA_021798235.1 Acidobacteriota bacterium
GCGGCGGTTCTGGTTCTGGATATAGCGGTGGCTACAGTGGCAACGCCTCCGCTTCCGTGCAAGGCATGAACCGCGGAGCCAGTCCATTGCAGGTCCACCCGCAATTGGTGAGCACGGGCTGCCCGGTGGCTCCGCCTTCGCCCATGAGTCCAATGATTACAGCGGCCATGCCATCTTCAGTTCAGGCAGGGAGTCCGGGCTTTACGCTCACGATCGACGGGGTGGACTTCACCCAGGATGACGTTGTGCAGTTGCAGGGCGCAAGCCTGAGCACAACGTACGTTTCCGCAACAGAGTTACAAGCGCAGGTGCCTGCCTCCTCAATCGTCACGCCGGGCCTGCTCTCCGTTGTCGTCAACTCGTCGAATTATGGTCCGTCCTCGCAATACTCGCTCACGGTCACGCCGGGAACCTCGGTGACTGGATCCTTAAATTTTTCTCTGGTCAACATCACGGCCAACGACATGGTGTGGGACACGGCGACCCAGCAGATATATCTCTCCATTCCCAACACCAGTTCCACCAATCCCAATACGATCACCGCGCTGGACCCCACAACGGGGCAGTTGGGCCTGTCGCAATTTGCCGGCAGCAATCCCGATCAAATGTCGCTATCCAGCGATGACTCCTACCTGTACGTGGGCTTGGACGGCTCGGCAACGGTGCAGCGCTTCACCCTGCCGGGACTGGGCACAGACATCAGCATCCCGCTCGGCTCCTCGACCCTGGGGCCGAACATTGCGGTGGGCATCAAGGCCGCTCCCGGGCTTCCGCACACAGTGGCCGTGCTGATTGGCAACCCCAGCAACACAGGCACCCCGTTGACAGATGGGGGCGGCCTGCAAATTTTTGATGATGCCACGGCGCGCCCCACAGCATTGCCCGGCGCGTATCTCGGTGGCTCCAGCATCAGCATCGACTCCATCCAGTGGAACTCCACAGCCACTCAGATCTTCGCCAGCGCGGGCAACGGCTATCAATTCACGGGAGGATCCAACCTCTACGCACTCAACGTCAACTCCAGTGGCGTGCAATTGGGCCAGACCTTCAGCGGCAACTATAAAAACCTGCACTACGATTCCGTTACCGGAGATGTATACAGCGACTCGGGTCAGGCCTTTGATCCAACCACAGGCAGCCAGATCGGCACCTTTGGAGTCCAAGGCATTATGATTCCAGACGGAACCCTGGGCTATGCCTACTTCCTCGACCAGCCGACGACGCAGTCGGGATCCAACACCTATACGCTGTCTGCCTACGATCTGACACACTTCACACTGGCTGGTTCGGTCAGCATCAACAATGTTGTGGGCACGCCGGTCAAAATCATTCGCTGGGGTACGAATGGTCTGGCCATTCTGACGCAAAACCTCGCCCCCAATCTGTACCCCGGCGCGGCTGTCTACCTACTCAACGGCAGCTTCGTCACCAATCCATAGCCGGAAGTGAGCGCACGCAAATAGGGGGATGAGCACGCTCATCCCCCGGTTCATTTTTTAGAATATGTAGATTTCGTTGCAGCGACCCATACCAAATTCCCTGCCTATTCCGCAGTCTGCATGTCCGGGCAGCAACTGAATTATTTCTTTTTGCCAGCCTGCTTCTTGTCTTTACCCTTGGCTGATTTTGCGGCAGCCTTGGCTGGTTTTGCTGTGGGCTTGGCGGCTTTCTTCTGCGGCTTCGCGGGAGTTTTTATCTGTGGCTTCGCAGCGGGCTTCTTTTTCTCTGCCTTCTTCACAGCCGGAGTCGCAGTTTTCGTTGCAGCCTTTTTCGCAGGCGCAGGCTTGGCCGATTTGGCAGTCTGCACCGCTGCCGCAGGCTTCTTCGCTGTGCCCTTGCTAGCGGCTTTGGCCGCAGGCTTGGCAACGGGCTGGGTCCCCGGCTTGGCGGCAACAGTTTTAACCGGAGCGGTCTTTGCTGGCGTCTTCACTGCAGCTTTCTGCGCCACCGCAGGCTTGACCGTCTTCTCCGGCTTGGCCGCTGGCTTGCCGACAGGTTTTCCCCCAGCCTGTACCACGGCTGCCGGTGCGGTCTCCGATGCAGCAATCGCCGCCAATGTTGCGGGATCGTGCGCCAGGTCTGCCTGTACGGCCTTGGCTGCCTTCCTCTTCGACTTGGGTGCAACAATACGCTTGACCGCGCGCGGCTTGCGCAACGAAACGGGCGGCGGTGGAGCGGGCGGTGAAAACGGCTCCAGAAATTTGCGAATCGTCTCCTCGCTCGTCAACTCCCCATCCATAAATGCAAAGGTCATCTTGTCCAAAATCTCCGCATAGCCTGTCAGCTCTGGCTTGATGCGCATCTCCTGCAAAATGGCGTAGGGAAGTTTTTGCCGTGCCTCATTCCACTTGGTAAAGAAATTGTTATAGCGATGCTGCAACGCCGCGCCTTTGCCGGTAAAGAAGAGCCACAACACCGCCTCCGCATTGGCGCTATGGAAGAGCCGCCACGTCTGCGCAGGCTTGGCATTTTCTTTGGCAAAAAGCTGCTTGGAGAATTCCTTGGCCCCGTGCTCCAACGCCGCTGCATCCTGCACCAGCCCCTTGCGTGGAAACAACCGCTTCAGCGCGCCCAGGTTTGCCGAGGACATCTTCGCCGTTAATTGCGTAAAGGCCGCCGCCGCCGCATCCGGGTGGAGCCCGGCCATCAGCAATTGCACGTGCCGCTCATGCAGCCGGTGCAGCCCCGGGGTATCCACGCTGTGGTGCGTCCAGGCAGGAAAGAGGTGCTTCATCCATCCTTCGGACTCCAAGGCGCGCAACACGGCCAGCGCATCTTCCTCGTAAGCAATCTCTTCCAACTCATACCCGCGTTGATAGGCCGTGATGGATTCAATCACACCTTCATCCTTGGCGTTGGCATAGCGCGTCTTTGTGCGCTCCTCCAACGACCAGCCGGTGCGCGTCAGCAGGCGCGTGGCGCGCACCAGCCGGATGGGATCATCGAGAAATCCATAATTGTTCGCCAAGCGCAGGTGCTGTGCCTGAATATCCGCCGTGCCATTCAGCGGATCCAGTAGCAATCCATACGAGCCTGCATTCAACGACAACGCCATGGCGTTGGCGGTAAAGTCACGGCGGCGCAGATCGTCCAAAATTCCTGCGGGCTTGTATTCGGGTTTGGCCGGCTTGGGGAAGTATTCCGTGCGCGTGCTGGAAACCTCCAAGCGTGTGTGCCGGTTCCATAAAAAGAAGAGCGTGCGCGACGGTTCATGCTCGCCGGTCAGCGTCAACCCTGCTTTTTCCAAATCCTTACGCAGCTTCAACGCATTGCCCTGCACGGAAATATCCAAATCCCGTACGGAGGAACCGCTAATAATGTCGCGCACCGCGCCGCCGGTCAAATAGACCGTCATGGCCTGCGCGCGCGCTACCCCGATCACCAGATCGAGTGCGTGTCTTTGGCCGGGAGTTAGTCGGGTGGCGAGCAGGTGCGTATAGTCAGGCATTCCCTGTGCGGAGGCGGGTAAGCGGCAAGATGGTTAAGCCGGTAACTCCATTCTTTCCATAGAGATACACGTACATTTTGTCCACAGCTACCTTGCCATCATAGCACGGATTGGCCGCGGGATCCAGTAAAATCCGCGCCACCAGTTTCTGCGCAATTTACCTGGATTTACGTTGCCCAACTCGCTGCACCCCAAGGCGGCTCGTGCGACAATCCAAAATTGGAGCCGTAGCCTGTGCCATGGCTCGCGCAGAAATCCGCAGCACCTAGGGGTCACATGTCCAGCCGCAAAAAAGTGATCGTCCGTAAGTTCAGCCGCGACTGGCTCTCCGGCTACGTCGAGCCACAGGACTTCGCCCGCCAGGGGCAGTTGGAATTGCTCGATCCCAACGGCAAGCTCACCACCGTCGCCCTGCGCGAGATCAAAATGGTCTGCTTCGTGCGTGAGTTTCTGCCCAGCGATCCGGCCAACCCGGAGCGCCTCGTGCGCCGCAACTTCACCGCGCGCCCGCGCTCGGCAGGCCTTTGGCTGCGCCTGGGCTTCCGCGATGGCGACCAGCTCGAAGGACTGGCCAGCAACGACCTCACCCTGCTCGACCCAGAGGGCATCCAGTTTGCCCCACCCGACACGCGCTCCAACACACAATGGATCTTCGTGCCGCGCGCTGCGTTGGAGTCGCTGCAGATCGTCGCCGTCATCGGCAACAACACCCGCCGCGCGTCAGAAAACGCCGCACAAGAACGCCTCTTCGCCAGCTAAGCACGTTTGCAGGTTCCGTATTCAGAAAATCTATGGTTCCGGAATCTAGCTGCGCGCTCTGGAGCAAGATTGGGAGAGAAAAATTCTTGATTCGACCGTAGAGACGCTGCACAACGGCTGCAATGGGCAAACGGAGAACAAGGATTCAATTGATGGGGGATTTTTTGAAGTGGTGCGCCCCGAGAGATTCGAACTCCCGACCTGCTGATTCGTAGTCAGCCGCTCTATCCAACTGAGCTAGGGGCGCATATTTGCTGCGGGGTGTTGCCGATGTTCAGAATATCAGGTGCGCAGTCCTGCGGCAACTCTGCGCGCTGGCCATCAGGCTGCGGAAACGGAGCCTTGCCCTGCGGCTTGTGGAGCGAGTAGAGAGATTTCTTCCACAATATCCAGCCCAGCGCGCCGCAGCATGTGCAACACCAACGGGCGCGTTAACCGCGTGGCATCGTACTCCACGCGCACGGTTTTGGCCGCTGCGTCCAGAGAAAGCTTGCGCACCCCATATACGTCACGCAATGCACCCAACGCGCTCAGAACAGCGGCATGCGGCTCCTGTGCATACCGATAATGAACATCCACGTTCGTCATAATTGCAATGATACCAAGCAACCATCCTCTAAAAATCTTCATCCCGGAATTTTCCCTGAGAGGATTTCTCGCAACCTGCACCCAAAACCATAATTTGATTTTCATTCCCTCATCGCCAGAGCATAAAATGGGCAAGCTGCCCTATGACGATTGCACACGAACACGCGGCATCCACCCCACAGCACGCCTGGCGCGCGCGCATGGAGGCGCTGCGCAATCTGCCACCAGTGCTGCGCATTGTGTGGGAGTGCGGCCCGGCTGTGGTCGTCTGGTCCATACTGCTGCGCGTGCTGGTGGCACTGGCGCCGGTGGCGTTGCTGGCCGTTTCGCGCTGGATCGTGGATGCGATCGTGCAAACCTTGGAGCATCACGCAACACTGCCCCATCGGTTCTGGTGGATCGTTGTGCTGGAGTTTGCCATTGCCGTTGTCTCCAGCGTGCTGAGCCGCGGCATCAGCTACTGTGACGGATTGCTCGGCGATCTGTACAGCCACCACGTCAGCATTCGCGTGATGGAACACGCATCCCAGCTGGACATCACCGCATTTGAAGACCCCGTCTATTACGACCGGCTGGAACGGGCGCGCGTGCAGGCCACGGACCGTCTGGTGATGATTCAAATGATCGGCTCTGTCTTTCAGCAGGCGTTCACAACCATCTCCCTGGCTGGAACGATCGTGTACTACACGCATTCTGTGTGGATTCTGCTGCTGTTGATTGCGGGCACGCTGCCGGCCTTTGCCGGGGAGAGCCATTTCGCATTTCTCGGTTACGCCAAAAATTTCCGGCAGACGCCACTGCGGCGGCAGATGGATTATCTCCGCCAGGCCGCAGGCAGCAAAGAAGCAGCCAAGGAGCTGAAGCTCTACGGGCTGCGTGATTTCTTCACTTCACGCTTCCGCCGCTATTCACAAACGATCTTTGAGGAAAACATCGCACTGGCGCGCAGGCACTTCCGCGCCGGTGCTCTGCTCTCGCTGGTGGGCACGCTGGGATACTACAGCGCCTACGCCTACGTTCTGTGGCGCACGATTCATGGCGCACTCAGCATCGGAGACCTGTACATTCTGGCCTCAGCGATTTTGCAGGTCAGCACGAACATTCAGCAGATTTTCGTCAACACATCCGGCATTGCCGATCAGGCGCTCTTCCTGACGGACCTGATCGCCTTCTTCCAAATGCAGCCCACCGTGCACTCCAAACCAAAGGCGCTGCCGATTCCCCGTCCGGTCACGCGGGGCTTTGAGTTTCGCAATGTCTCCTTTACCTATCCGGGAACCAACCGGACGGTCTTGAAGAACTTCAACTTTCATCTGCATCCCGGCGAGCGCGTGGCCTTGATCGGCGAAAACGGCCAGGGCAAAACGACCATCGTCAAACTCATCACGCGGCTATACGATCCGACTGAGGGGCAGATTCTGCTCGACGGCATCGACCTGCGCGAATACGATCTGGAAGATTTATGCCATGAGATTGGCGTCATCTTTCAGGACTTCATGCGTTATGAGATGACCGCGCGCGACAACATCGCCGTGGGCCGCATTGAGGAGCGCGACAACTTGGAGCGCATTCAGTCCGCCGCACATCTAAGCCTGGCCGATGAAGTGGTGTCCAAGCTCGGCTTGGGTTATGAGCAGCAACTAGGGCGCAGGTTTGAAGGCGGGGTGGATTTGTCTGGCGGCGAATGGCAGCGGCTGGCGCTGGCGCGCGCCTATCTGCGCGATGCGCAGTTGCTGGTGCTTGACGAACCGACAGCCGCGCTGGACGCACGCAGCGAGATGCAGGTCTTCGAGCGCTTTGCGGAGCTGACTCTGGGCAAAATGGCCTTGTTGATTTCGCACCGCTTCTCTACTGTAAAAATGGCCGATCGCATCGTGGTGCTCTCTGGCGGCATACTGGTGGAGCAAGGCTCACACGCGGAGTTGATACAGCGCGGCGGACTTTACGCAGAAATGTTTGAAATGCAGGCGGCCAGTTACCGGTGAACATTCCTCCCACAATTCGAGAACTGGAACGGCAGGGCGAGGAGTTTGCGCGGCATCACACGCTGCTGGCGCGCTCCATCGATCCCCATCCCTTCCGCAAGCAGGCGCAGCAAACGATCCGCTCCATCGCCGCGCTGGCGCAATATATGGATGGCCCGTTCGCCGCGGCACAGGCGCAGGCACAAACGCAGCCGTTGGCGGGCGTGCAAAAACTGCGCGAGCAGACCCGTCTGCTGCGCACCGCTGCCGGGGAGATCCGTGACACGCTACGCATCTTCCGCAAAATTCCTGCCTCCCGAGCCACCGCAGGCATGGAGCAACCGCGCGCAATCAGTGTGGCGCAAGCCTGCCTGGCGGCAACACGTTTTGACGGAACCACCGAAAGCATCTGCGCCTTCCTCGCCGGCTTTCAACATGAAGCCGCGCTGAACCTGCACGAGCTGCTCACCGTTCCGGCAGCCATCAAATTGGTTTTGCTGGAGCAGATTCTCGCCCATGTCCATGGAGCCTTGCAGCGTTTTGAAGCCAGCGATGCAGTGCTGGCCACATCCATCGCCTGCCTGCAACAAGTGCAAAATACACCCTGGCCGGGAGCGTTGGAGTCGCTGATCGCCTTTGAGCCGATTCTGCGCACAGATCCAGCCGGGGTGTATCCAATTATGGATGCGGAGAGCCGCCATCTATACCGCCTCGTCATTGCGGAATTGGGTGCGCGTTCTGATTTTCCAGAAAAGGATGTGGCGGCCATCGCCTGCGAACTGGCGCGTGCCTCGCTGCAAAATCCTGATGCAGACCCGCGTGTGCGCGAACGCAAGGCACACGTTGGTTACTATCTGCTGGATGCTGGGCGCAAAGAGCTGGAGCGCAACTGCCGCTATCGCCCTTGTGCATTGAACCGCGTGCAGCAATGGATGCGCCGTTACCCGGATGACGTTTACGTCGCGGGCATCCAGGTAATCTCGCTGCTGATTCTGGCTATCATTCTGTTGCCGCTGGTTCCCTACTACAATCCGCTGGGCGTGCTGGCCTTTGGTGGCTTGCTGCTGTTGCTTCCCGCTTCGCAGGGCGCGGTGGAGTTGATGAATCACACCCTCACCGCATTGCTGAAACCGCACTCCCTGCCCAAACTGGACTTTCATGCCGGCATTCCCGCCGAGAGTAAAACGCTGGTGGCCGTGCCCGCGCTGCTGCTCAACGAACACCAGATTCACGAGCTGGTCGAAGACCTGGAGATTCGCAGCCTCGCCAATCAAGACCCCAACATCCATTACGCGCTGCTCAGCGACCTGCCGGATTCTGAGGAGCGTCCGCAAGAGCGCGATTTGCATCCGCTGGTGCTGCTGGCCGGTCGACTCATTGAACAGTTGAATGCACGCTATGCTGGCAACGCCTCCAGCCGTTTCGTTATGCTGCACCGGCATCGCATCTTTAACCCGCGCCAGGGCGTGTGGATGGGATGGGAGCGCAAGCGCGGAAAACTGCTGGACCTGAACCGGCTGCTGATGGGCGGCCTGGACTGCTTCCCGTTCAAAGCTGGAGACACAACAGTGCTGGCCGGCGTGCGCTACGTGCTGACGCTCGACGCAGACACATGCCTGCCCCGCGACTCGGTGCGCCGCATGGTCGGCGCAATGGCGCATCCGCTGCACCGCGCCATTATTGATCCAGAGCGCAGAATCGTAACAGCAGGCTATGGACTGCTCCAGCCGCGCGTGGGCATCACAGTACACTCTGCAGCGCGCTCACGCCTGGCTGCGGTTTACTCGGGGCAGACAGGCTTGGACATTTACTCCTGCGCCGTCAGCGACGTGTATCAAGACCTGTACGGCGAGGGAATTTTTACCGGCAAAGGCATCTATGAAGTTGCCGCGCTGCATACGGTGCTGGAGCGCCGCTTCCCGCAAAACGCACTGCTGAGCCATGACCTGATCGAAGGCGCATACGCGCGCGCCGGCCTGTTGAGTGACGTGGAGGTCATCGACGACTACCCATCGCACTACAGCGCGCAGAGCAAGCGCAAGCACCGCTGGGTGCGTGGAGATTGGCAAATCGCACGCTGGATGTTCTCTCGCGTGCCGGATGAAAATGGCTCCTTGGTTCCCAATCCCATCTCGACCATCTCGCGCTGGAAGATCTTCGATAACCTGCGTCGCAGCCTGGTGGAACCGGGAACGTTCTTCCTGTTGATCGCGGGTTGGTTCCTGCTGCCCGGCGGAGCGCGATATTGGACGCTGGCCACACTGCTGCTGCTCTTTGTTCCGGTGCTGGTGCAAACAGCCTTCGCCACCGTGCGTGCGGCATTCGAGGAAAAAACAGGGACGGTGCGCGCCGCGCTGCGTGACTCTTGGAATCACCTCATCGTCACGAAGCTAAACTTTCTGTTTCTTGCGCACCAAACCCTGTTGCTGGCCGACGCCATCTTCCGCTCGCTGATCCGCAGCCACGTGACCGGCACGCGCCTGCTGGAGTGGGAGACGGCTGCCGAGGCAGAGATGGGCGCAGCCAAACGCACGCCTGCGGAATTGACGCTACGCATTACGCCCGTGGTCTGCGCGGTGCTGGCCGGGCTGGCCTTTCTGCTGCATCGCTCAGAGTGCATCTGGATTTTGCCTGTCTTGTTTCTCTGGTCCATCGTGCAGCCTGTGACGTGGTGGCTCAACCGTCCCTATCTCGACAGCAAACACCATCTTTCCACCACCGACACGCGCTTTCTGCGCAAGGTGGCGCTGCGCACCTGGCGCTACTTCGCACGCTACTCTTCACCACGCCATCACGGACTGCTGCCGGACAACGTTCAAGAGTCCGACCACCGCGAGGCTGCGCGCATCTCGCCAACGAACCTGGGCCTGCTGCTGAATGCGCGCCAAGCCGCGCTGGTGCTGGGCTATCTGACACTGCCAGAGCTTCTGGACGCAACGCTGCAAAATCTCACGCTGCTCGAACGCTTGCCGCAATGGCGCGGCCACTTGCTCAATTGGTATGCGACAGAAACTCTGGAGCCGATCGAGCCGCGCGTGGCCTCTGCCGTGGATAGCGGAAACTTTTTGGCATCGCTGTGGAGCCTGCGCATGGGCACGCTGGAAATGCTGCGCACGCCGTTGATTTCTCCAGCACTGCAAGAGGGATTGCAGGATGTGTACTCGGATCTGGCCGCTCCATCTGCCGATGCTCGCAGTGTGATGGACGCACTGCAATCCTCGCCAGAGATGTGGCTGCATACGCTGCTGGCCACCACAACCCATGGTGATGATGAATTTACCGCACGCATTGCGGCCATTCAGCACTTGGCGGAAACATATTTGCCCTGGCTGCTGCCAAGGTACGCGATGCTCGCGCAACACTTTGACCTGTTGCTGCACCGTCCGCCAGAAAGCTTCACGCCAGAGAGCGCCATCACCTTTGCAGACGATCTGCAATTGGCGCTGCAAAAAGATTCCCTGTCACTTGCAGAGCCAGCGCTGCATCTGTGCAAGGATCTGCTGGCCGCACTGCCCGCAGCGCAGACGGCCCTGCGCGCCTTGACGCAAAAAATCCGCGAAGTAGCCAGCCGCGCTGAGCGTCTCTCGCAAAAAATGGAATTCCACCCGCTGCTGAACCCGGCGCGCATGTTGCTCTCGATTGGATATGAGACCACGCAGGACAAGCAGTTGGGCGCTTGCTATGATCTGCTGGCTTCGGAATCACGCATGGCCGCATTTCTGGCCATCGCCAAAGGAGACATTCCACAAGAGTGCTGGTTCCGCCTGGGCCGCGAACACACTTTGGTGCAGGGCCATCCCGTGCTGCTCTCTTGGACGGGCACGATGTTCGAATATCTAATGCCCACACTCTGGATGCGCACGCAGCCAGAGACACTGCTCGGCCAATCCTTCCCCATTGCAGTTCTGGCGCAGCGGCGCAGCGTGCCCGACAAAAAAATTCCCTGGGGAATTTCTGAATCTGGTTACAGCCAAACCGATGCCGCAGGCAATTACCACTATCACGCCTTTGGCGCGCCGTCGCTGGCCTTGCAACAATCCCCGGCTGGCTCGTTGGTGATTGCACCCTATGCCAGTGTGCTGGCGCTGGAATTTGACCTGAAACATGCACTGCAAAATTTGAAACGG
>JAJZMO010000056.1:0-4022 GCA_021798235.1 Acidobacteriota bacterium
TTCAAGAATGGCGAGTTGGTCAGCTTGGCCAGTCTGCGCGCAATTTCGGTTTTGCCCACGCCGGTCGGGCCGATCATGATGATGTTCTTCGGCATGATGTCGTCGGCCATGTCGGGCGGCAGCTTTTGCCGACGCATGCGGTTGCGCAGCGCGATGGCTACGGCGCGCTTGGCCGCCTGCTGGCCTACAACGTGCTTGTCCAGTTCGGCGACGATCTCGCGCGGCGTCATCTCGTCGAGCGTCAGTTCGCTCTCTTCATCCGTAGCGGGAAGAAAAATTGCCATTCGCTGCTCCCTGGCGCGTCTGCGGAGTGCATCCGCCATGCGCCGCATGGGCCGGTCACACCGGCCTATAGCTCTTCAATGGTGAGTTGATCGTTGGTAAAGATGCAGATTTGCCCCGCAATGCGCAGGGATTTTTCTGCAACGGCGCGCGCGTCCAGCTCCGTGTTTTCCATCAGCGCGCGTGCTGCCGCCAGCGCATAGGATCCCCCGCTGCCAATGGCAGCGATGCCTTCATCGGGTTCGATCACATCGCCTGAGCCGCTGAGCAGATAGGTCTGCGCAGTGTCGGCAACGACGAGCAACGCCTCCAGATTGCGCAGCATTTTGTCGGTGCGCCAATCGCGGGCCAACTCCACAGCAGCACGGCCCAGGTTGCCCGCGTACTGCTCCAGCTTGGATTCAAAGCGGCTGAAAAGCGAGAAGGCATCGGCAGTGGAACCGGCAAAACCGGCCAAAACTTTTTCCTGATACAGGCGACGAATCTTGCGGGCCGAATGTTTGATGACGCTTTCGCCCAGCGTGACCTGCCCATCGGCGGCCATGACCACGCGCCCATTGCGCCGCACGCAAAGCACCGTGGTCGAGCGAATGCGTGGACGTCCAGACGCCTGCGCATCGGCAACAGGCGCAGAGCCATTTCCCCTGGCGGATTTTAGAGATTTTAGCGAAAAATCAAGGTTTCTCACAGTCTTTCAGTATAACGCAGGGTTGAAGCTGCCTGGATGCAGCGGCCCTTCCGGACGGGAATCCTGCGACTGGAGAGCGCAGCAGGCCAAAAATATGGATTGCATCCGGGCAAGAGAACCCATAGAATCCTGTGTGCCAATGCAAAGTGTACGCGCAATTTACCCGGGCAGCTTTGACCCGCCCACCAACGGCCATTTGGATCTGATTGCGCGAGGGTCGCGCATCTTTGACCACCTTGTGGTTGCCGTCCTGCACAACGCAGACAAAACACAACCGCTCTTCCAGACCGAGGAGCGCGTGGAGATGCTGCGCGAGACCACACGCGAGTTCGATAACGTTAGCGTGGAGACCTTTGATGGTTTACTGGTAGAGTTTGCCCGACAACAACGCGCGCAAGCCGTGCTGCGGGGCATTCGCGCCATCAGTGATTACGAATATGAATTTCAAATGGCGTTGATGAATCGCCGTCTGGCTCCAGAGTTGGAGACGGTTTTTATGATGCCTGCAGAAAAGTATTCCTACGTCAGCTCCCGGCTCATACAGCAGGTCTTTCATCTAGGGGGTGCAGTCGAAGGGCTGGTGCCACCCGTGGTGCTGGAGCGCATGCGAAACCGCAGCACACAACCAGTGCGATAGTTGGCACGGGTTTTCTTCAAGAATTGCATCCTGCGCAGTATGCACAAAACTCCATACATACTGCGCAGGTCTGGTTCTAGTGAATGTCGAACTGCTCCGGGTGCAGGCTGGGATCGCTTTTGACCAGGATGGTTTTGCCGGTCATCTCTTCCATCTCGGTGAGCCAAGTCGCTCCGTTGGACTTCAAGTTCTTGACCACATCGGGATGAACGCGCAGCAGAATATCCTGCCGATCCAGACTGCGGTGCATCTTGCGCATCTCAATGTAGATTTCGTTGCAGACGGTGACCGGGCTTTTGACCATGCCGGTGCCGGTGCAGACGTTGCACTGTGTTGAGAGCGTGCGCTCCAGCGATTGCTTGACGCGCTTGCGCGTAATGGCGACCAATCCAAAATCATTAAACTGGAGCACCTTCGACGGAGCGCGATCTGACTTCAATTCCTCTTCCAGCGCCTGCATGACGCGATGCCGGTTCTTGCGCTCGTCCATGTCGATGAAGTCGATGACAATGATGCCACCCAAATCGCGCAGGCGAATCTGGCGCACGATCTCTGGAATCGCGTCGAGGTTGGTCTTGAGGATGGTGTCCTCCAACCGCGCCGTCTTGCCGACATACTTGCCGGTGTTGATGTCGATGGCCACCAGCGCTTCCGTCTGGTTGATGACGATGGAGCCACCGGACTTGAGCCAGACCTTGGAGCGCAGCGCCTTGTTGATCTCCTCTTGAATGCCGAACTGCTCAAAAAGCGGCGTCTGCTTGGTGTAGAGCTTGACGCGGCGGATGAGCGAGGGCTGGAAGCGCTGCAGGAAGCGCAGCACGCGCTCATAGTCGGCCTCGCTGTCCACCCAGATGGCGGAGAAGTTTTCGTTCACCTGATCGCGCAAAACGCGCTCAACCAGGCTGAGATCGTGATAGATCAACGCCGGGGGCTTGGAGCCTTCCGCGCGCTGGCGAATGTCGGACCACAGGTGCAGCAGGAAGCGAATGTCAGCGCGCAACTCCTCTTCGCTGGCCGAGGCTGCGGCCGTGCGCACGATAAAGCCGCCATGCACGTCACCCTTTTCGCTGATGAGAATACGCTTCAAACGCTGGCGATCTTCATCGGAGGCAATCTTGCGCGAGACGCCGACATGGTTCACCGTCGGCATAAAGACGATGAAGCGTCCGGGCAGCGCGATATGGCTGGTGATGCGCGCACCCTTGCGCGCGATGGGTTCCTTGGCGATCTGGACCAGAATCTCTTGGCCAGATTTCAGCAATTCGGTGATGGCCGGCAGATTGGTGGTCTGCGCCGTGGCGCGGCGTCCGCGTCCACCGCCCATGCGGCGACCATTGCCTCCGCGACCTCCCCGTCCTCCGCGCTCATTCCGATCGCGGCGTCCGGTGCGCGCAGGGTTGGAGCGCTGCGGCTGATTCGCATCCGCAGTTGCATCTGGAGAAACGGCGTCTTCATCTTCATCTTCGTCTTCGCCGTCTTCGTCCAACTCTTCGTCGATCAACTCAGCGTCCGCCTCGTCGGCATCTTCAAATCCGCCAGAGATCTCGACGGTTTCCAAGGAGCCTTCTTCGCTGTCGGCTTCCTCGTTGGCTGGCTCGCGGAAGCGCGTGTGTTCTTCCACGCGAACGTCACGAACAACCTCGCTCAAAAATCCTGGATCCATCTGTACATCGAGCGTTTCTTCGATCAGATCGTCGAACTCGTTGTCCTCCAGCAGCTCGCCTGCGGCGGACAACTCGGTCTCTTCCTCGTCGATCAGTTCCTCTTCCAGCAGGCCGGTGCCGGGGGCAAAGGTATGCGCCTCGGCTGCGAGCGTGGCGGTTGGTTCGATGGCTGCGTCCGCGTGCAGGGATTCCAGCACAGGCGCAGCGACGGGAGCTTCGGGCAGCGCAACCACCTCGGGTTCGAGCACGACCTCTGGGGTGCTGCCTTGGCGATAGGCGCTGGGCGTGGAGGGATCAATGCGGTAGGAGGCCGATGCCTGCTCTGGCTCATATTCGGCGGCAACCTCTGGCGCGGCGGGAGCGATGATCTCTGGCTGCGCAACAGGCAATTCGACACTGTGTGCGGCGACGATCTCGGCTTGCACAGGTGCGGCGACCGGTGCGGCCATCGCCGGGGCCGAGCGTTGGCGTGCCCGGGATTCGCCAGGCAGCAGCGTGCCGCCATCCCACGGCAGCGGCGCTTCAATCAATGTGGAAGGGCGGCTGGTGGGTGCGGGCGCGTTGGGCTTGGCAGCGGCGACAGGGGCGGAGGTCTGCGACTGCACTGGAGTTGGCTCGCCGCCACGGCGATACTTAGAGAGCGACTCGCCGGGCAGAATGATGGGGGTTGCGTGCGATGGGGCCGCGGCGGCGGAAAACTCCGTCGGAGATTCCCGGCGCGGTTCGCGTGTTGCACTGCGCGGTTCCCGGG
>JAJZMO010000056.1:4122-10869 GCA_021798235.1 Acidobacteriota bacterium
GGCCAGCGTCGTTGCGCTCGCTGGTTGTTTCGTTGCGATCACGGCCTGCGTTGCGTCCGCGAAAGCGGTTGCGCAGACGGTCCCGGAAGCGCTCTGGCCGCGCGGGCTGCACTTCGGCGGCCTTCGGCTCACTGCTCGGTTGCGCCTCCGCCTGCAACTCGGACTGCGACTCCGGTGCGGCATCGTACTCTGCGTTGGCAATCGAGGGGAATTCTTCTGTTGGCTCTGCGTCCAGGGGTGCAGCGGAGGATTCCTGCTGCGGGCTGCGCTCACCACGATTGCCTCCGCGACCACGACGGCCACGACGACCGCGCCAGCGACGCGTGCCCGGATCCGAATCTCCGGATTGCGGGGCGGATTCGGTTGTGCCTGTGGCCGTTGGGCTGTTGTTGCCAGCTTCTGTTGGTTCCTGCGGAGAGCGGCTGCGCGCCTGTTGCGGCTGCGGCAGCGCGATCAGGTCTTCGCTGTCTTCGGTTTCTTCCAAAAAGTCGGTGATGTAAAGGAAGGCGTCGCGCTCCAAACCAATATCGACGAATGCCGATTGCATGCCGGGCAGAACACGTGTGACGCGGCCCTTGTAGATGGAGCCAGCCAGGGTATATTCATTTTCACGTTCGTAGTAGATTTCGGCCAGACGATCGTCTTCGACCATGGCCAGCCGCGTTTCGTGCGGCGTGCTGGAGATGTAAATTTCTTTGCTCATAGTGCCTCATGGTTGCCGCAGCGGCACAGGCCGCCGGGGGTACGGGTGAGGCAGAATCCACTGGCCCAGTTACGCGCGTGCGTGAAGGGGCGGGGCTACGCTGGCAGGATGGTTTGTGTGCGGTCGAACCCATGCGGCTGGCGGCTGCGCCAGACCATGCTTGGGAGCGCAACGGGTTCCGCTGCTGCGGAGGGTTGCGGAAACAAATGCACGCTTGTGCGGATGCCTCCACGGGGAAATTGTGGCCGCAACTGCCTCAAAGCGAGGTGGGGCCGTTTCCTTTTCCCGTGTCCGCATCTTTCACTCAATCCTGCCCGGTGGCTTTGGATACTGCCTGACCGGGAACAACTTACCGCATCCGAATCCCGCGCCCGCTGGCGCGTGCCGATGGATGCACATTCTAAAAAAATCTCTTCCGTCTTGGCGTTCTGGCTGGCCAGACGGACCCACGAACTAATTGACAAAGCGGCTCATGCGGATGTTCATAACGATGCCGAGGGCCAGAAACGTAAACAGCACCGATGAACCGCCATAACTCATTAGGGGCAGGGGGATGCCGGTAACCGGCATCAAACCAATGACCATGCCCACATTGACCGCAATCTGAAAGATCAGTACGGCCACCACCCCCATGACGATCAACGTGCCGGGGAGGTCGGCAGCGGATTGAGCGTTTTGAATCAAACGCATCAATATCAAGAAGTATAGCAGCAAGACGAGGGCCGCACCAACAAAACCATGTTCTTCACTGTAGGCGGCAAAGATGAAGTCCGTATAGGGAATGGGCAAAAAGTCGCCCTGAGTCTGGGTGCCTTTGGTGGCGCCACGGCCCCAGATGCCGCCGTCGCCGACAGCGATCAGCGATTGGCGAATTTGATAACCGCTGCCACGCGGGTCGGTATCCGGCTGCAAAAAGCTAGTGATGCGCTGCTTCTGATACGGCTTGAGCACCTTATGCCAGATGGGAATAATGGCGATGCCCGCCGCCAGAACTAAAATGACGGACTTGCGAATGCTGATGCCGCCGAGGAAAAGTCCGCAGAGCAAGATGGGCGCGTAGGTGAGTGCCGTTCCCAGGTCCGGCTGCTTGAGCACCAGCAGCATGGGCAGGCCCACCATGGCCATGGACTTGAAGATGTCGCTCCACGTTAGCCCACCGCGTCCGGCCAAGTGGGAAAAATAGCGGGCCACGGCGATGATGAGCACCAGCTTGACCCACTCCGAGGGTTGGAAGTGGATGCCGCCGGGCAGGCGAATCCAGCGGCGCCCACCCAGCACCTTTTGCCCCACGGCCAACACGGCCACCAGTGCGAGAATGCAAAATCCATAGGCCCAGAGGGCGATGTCCAGCAACAGATGATAGTTAATGAACGAAAGAATGAACATGCAGACCAGGCCGCCGAGCAGCCAGAAGATTTGCTTCTGGTCAAAGTGAACGAACTTGGTGTGCAGCGTGGCGCTGTAAATCTCCAGCACGCTGACGACAGAGAGCAGCAGCACGAAGCCCAGCAGCACCCAGTCAAAGTCGCGGAAGGAGATGAGCTTGCGCATGGCTACCTCTGTTGTACCGCATCTGGAGTGGAGGACGATGTGGCCGGTGCCGTCAGCAGAAAGCGCGCGCCGCGCAACACTTGCGGTTGTCCATCCGGGCCGGGGGGCAGCGGAAAGGTGCGTTGTCCGGCGATCCCGGCAGCACTGGCTGCGGGCGCATTCCAGACGCCCGCCATCTCGATGGGTTTTTGCACGCGCGCGGCCGTTGTCTGGGGTGCGGCGCCGTTCGGCGTCTGTCGTGAGTTGGCCGTGCGCTTCTGTGCGGGGGCGCGCAGATTATTTTCCAACCGCCGCTGTTTGTCCACGTAGGCCTCGATGACCTGCGCCGCCAGACGCGCACTCAGATACCCTTCTGCACCTTTTTCCCAAAGAATGCAGACGGCAATCTCCGGATTTCTGCGTGGACTGACGCCGACGAACCAGGCGTTGTCATCCATGGTGTGCGCGTGGCCCAGCTTTTGCGCCAGCGCATTGCTCATAGTCTGCGCGCTGCCGGTCTTGCCGGCGACATCCACGCCGTTCAAGTGTGCGAAGCCCGCCGTTCCCGCGAAGGAGAGCACCTGCGACATCGCGTCGGTCACCGTCACCCAGTTGTTGTAGGAGATGGGCACCGTCTTGTCGCCCGAGCCGGGAAACTGCTCCTGGTAGTACTCGCGCAACGAGGCGGGCACCTCATTCGAAAAGACAACGTGCGGGCGTTTCAGCGCGCCGTCAGATGCGATGCCAGCAATGGCGCGCACCAGCTGGATGGGCGTGGCCGCAATAGCTCCCTGGCCGATGCCAACGGAGATGGTCTCCCCCGCAAACCATTTCTGGTGGTAGTTGCGCATCTTCCATTCCGGCGACGGCATAATGCCCGCAACCTCATCGGGCAGATCGATGCCCGTCTTTTCCCCCAGGCCAAATTTATGCGCCCATTCGGCGATCTTGTCGATGCCCAGCTTTTCCGCCAGCGTGTAGAAATAAACATCACACGACTGATAAATGCCCTTGCTGATGTTGGTAACGCCGTGGCTCTGATGCCGCGCGGAAATCCAACATTTAAAGTAGCGGCCATAAAAATTTTCGCCGCCGTGGCAATCGACGACAAGATTCTGCGCAATGCCCTCCTGCAAACCCGCAACCGCCTCGATAATTTTGAAGGTCGAACCCGGCGCGAGCTGTGCCTGAATCGCCTTGTTCAACAGCGGATGTTCCGGATCGTTGATGAGTTTGTTCCACTCGTCGCGATGGATGCGGATGGCGAAATCGTTGGGGTCAAAGGTGGGGCGGCTGACCATGGCCAACACTTCGCCCGTGCGCGGATCGATGGCAACGATGGCTCCGTTGCGCTGGCCGAGTGCTTTTTCTGCGGCTTCCTGAATGTCCAAATCAATGGTGAGCTTGAGCGAGGTGCCGGGCGTGGGCGGCTCTGTGCCCAGTACGCCCAGCTCGCGTCCGTGGCTGTCCACAACAATATCGCGCGAGCCGTCCTGGCCGCGCAGAATGGGGTCGTACGCCTCTTCCACGCCCGAACGCCCGACCACGTCGCCGGGCTGATAAAAGGCGTAGCGCGGATCGTCGAGCATCTCCTCCGACACTTCCCCAACGTAGCCGATCAGATGCGCGGCAAAGCCGTTGCTGGGGTACAGGCGGCGCTGCTCGTCGATGGTTTCCAACTCCGGCAGCTCATTGCCATGCGCAGCGATAAAGGCCAGCTCGTCGGGCGTGATGTCAGACTTGAGCGGAATGGGCTGGTAGCTGGGAGTGTGCCGGTAGTGACGCAGCGTGCTCTGCAATTGGTCAATGTCCATGTGCAGGCCGCTGGCGATCAGCGGCAGATCGGCCTTCAGGTCGCGGGCCTGCTCCGGCACCAAAAAGCAGGTGACGGAAGGATAGTTGTCCACGATCAAGCGACCTTCACGGTCATAGATTTTGCCGCGCGGAGCCAGAATGGGAACCTTGCGCACACGATTGGCCTGCGCCAGTGCGCGATAGTTTTGCGCACCCAGCACCTGCAAGCGCCACAAACCCGAAAGAAGGATGATCAGAACGAGCGCGATCAGATACTGCACCACGGCGAGCTTAAGCGCCGGAACTTTTTCTTCCGAGTGGCGGGTCGGGTTGGTCATGGCAGATACGCTCGCATGGCAAAAAAATCTCCGCTGACTCCGGCTACTCCCGTTGGCGCAAACGATCGAGGAAGGCGAACATAATCACCGCGACCAGCGCATTGAGGGTTGCGCGGAGCAACTCGTGACCCAGGAACCACTCCATCTGCAGATTCAGCAGCAGGCGCACGATCAAATAACGCAGCAGGCTGTCGAGCAATGTAAAGAAAAACATCATCAGAAAGCGCGTGCCGGGATTGTCCACATCAATCCGCGCACCAACAGAGGCGGCCAGATAGCCTGCCACGGCTTTGGTGATGCCTTGAATGCCCAAGGGGAAATGGGTAAGGGCATCCTGCGCGAGGCCAATGCCGGTGCCGAGCAACGCGCCGCTGACGGGATTGCGCCGCGAGACGGCAAAGTACACGGTAACGCAGAGCGGTAGATCCACCAGGGTGAAGCTGGCATGGCGCAGTGGCAGATAGGCTTGCAGCAAAATCGCAAAGAACGGCACCAGCAGAAAGACCACCGGATGAAAACGGTGCTGGCGAATCTCCTCGCGCGTATTGTGGTCGAGCAGTGCCATGTTAAGGCTGCACCTCTGGCTGGGTTGGTGCCGTCGAATCGTGCGCGGCAGAATCGGGAGCTGCGGCGGGCGTCGTCGGCTGCGCGGGCACGGCGTTTGCCGCAGGTGTTGCTGCGGGCGTTATGGGAGCGTGCTTACGGTGTGGCTTTTTGCCGGTGGATGCAGGCTGTGGCATTGCCGCGTCAGGTGCAGTCTGCGCGCCGGCGGCGGTGGCAGTATCGGCCTCATTCGGCGGCGAGAAGCGATCCGGATGCAGCGGCAATGGTGGCTGCGCCGGCGGCGGTGGTGCATTCGGATCTTGGCCGGGCAGCGGCTTGCCATTCGGTCCGAGCTTCGTCTGTTCCGGGCCAGTGTCCTGACCGGGCAGGCGTTGCGCCAGCACATCCGCTGCGCGCTGTTCGCTGGAAATCAGATCCGACTCCTCTTGCGCGGGCAGGACGCTGCCCATCTGCGTAATGACGAGCACCTCTTCCAAGCGCGACAGCTTCGCATCGGGGCGGACGAGCACGGCCATGTACGGCGCGCGCTCCGGATCGCTGACCACGCGCTCGACGATGCCGACCGGCAGCCCGCGTGGGTACACCTGATCGCCGCCGCTAGTGATGACGGCCTCGCCCGGTTGAATCTGTTCATCAGGCAGAATGTTGATGATCTCCGTCTTGCCCTCTGCCGTGCCGCGCAGGATGCCGCGCAGGCGCGTCGATTGCAAAATCACGCCCAGACCGCTGGCGGCGTCGTTGATCTCCAACACCTGTGCGGAGTGGCCAAAGACATCGCGCACCTTGCCCACCACACCGTCAGGAGTGATGACGGGCATGTCCGCGCGCAGGCCATCCTTCGAACCTTTGTCGATGTAGAGCACGCGGGAGCGATCCGTACCGCTGGTGCCAATCACCTGCGCCGCCACGGTCTGATAAATATATTGCTGCTTGAAATTCAGCAACGCTTGCAGTCGCTGCCCTTGACGAACATCTTCCCCCAACGCGGCCTGCTCCATGCGCAGGCGATCCACTTCGGCTTGCAGCAGTTGGTTCTGACTACGCACGCCGCGCAGGTTGATGTAGCCGTGCCATGCGCCACGAATGCCGTGGCCGGTCCAGAGAAAAAATTCTTCGAGTGGAGAAACGATGCCCGTGACCCAGTAGCGGATCAGCCGGACCTGCGGCGCGTCTTTGGAGTCCGCCGCAGCGGGCCGACGCACCTGCACGGCCAGGCCGATGACCTGGGCGAGCAGCAGGGCCACCAGCAGCAGAACGTTGCGGTACCGGCTGTAAAAGGATTCCATGCGCGCATCGGTTCCGGTGACAGGGCAACGCGTACAGCCCGGCGTTTGGGCCGGGCCGCAGGACGCTAGTCGATCTTGATCTTACGCAGCAGGCCGAAGTCCGAGAGCATTCTGCCGGTGCCCAGCACCACAGAGGCCAGCGGATCGTCGGCGACAGAAACGGGCAGGCCCGTCTCCTCGCGAATGCGTTTATCCAGATTCTTCAGCAGCGCGCCGCCACCGGTCAGCACAATGCCGCGGTCGCTAATGTCGGCGGACAGCTCCGGCGGTGTGCGCTCCAGAGCGACGCGGATGGCGTTCATGATGGTCGAGACACACTCGGTGAGCGCTTCGCGGATTTCGCTGTCGTCGATGGTGATGGTGCGCGGCACGCCTTCGATCAGATTGCGGCCTTTGATCTCCATCGTCAGCGGCTTGTCCAGCGGATAGGCCGAGCCGACTTCAATCTTGATCTGCTCGGCGGTGCGTTCGCCCACCAGCAGGTTGTACTTGCGCTTCAGATAATTCATGATGGCTTCGTCGAGCTGGTTGC
>JAJZMO010000296.1:0-10295 GCA_021798235.1 Acidobacteriota bacterium
CTTCCATATCTGCACGTTCGTTCCATTGCCCGGACCACAACCCGATACATCCAGGTTCGCTCCGCTCTCGGGGTTCAGCAGGTTGTACTGCGCTCCCGGCGTCACCGCATTGCTGCCGCTGCTGATGGCTGCCGTGGTTACGGTTAGCACCGAACTCTCCGGCGAGGTGCCAGCGGCATCAGTTGCTTCCACTGTGAAGCTGTAGGTGGTTGAAGGCGAGAGACCAGCGACAGTAAACGAAGGCGTCGTTGACGTTCCAACCGAAGCACCGTTTTCCAAGATGGTGTAGTTGCTGATCGCGCAGTTCGACGGAGCTGGGCCTGTCCAACTCAGCGTGGTGCTCGAGCTGGAAGTGCCAGAGGCCGTCAGTCCTGTCGGGGCACTTGGTGCGGAGGTGCAAGTTGCCGCTGCTAACGTAAAGTTCATCGAGTTGACGTTCCAGCCGGCTGCATCCTGGTTGAGCGTCAGCGTCTGCACACCCGCGGGCAGGGTTACAGAAGCTGTCACCGTCGTCCAAGCCTGCCAGCCGCCCGTGTTGGGAACGGCGACCGATCCCGTCAAGTTGGCTCCTGAGGAGTTGGAGAGATGGAAGGCATCGGAAACGGAGGCTCCGCTTCCATCGGAAACCAGGAAGTTCACCGTGTACGTCCCGGCCGTGGCGACGTTCACCGTGTAATTGAACCACTGTCCGGCAGCCGTCCAGCCAATATCATTTCCGGTTGCAGGAGCCGAGGATAATTCCAGATCAACGCCATCGGAACGATAGCCGTTATCCGAACCATTGATGGAGGAGACGTTGTAGGCCACTCCTTGGCCGCCCGTGTCGTAGTTCTCCGCCATCACTGTGCCCGCGATCGTCGCCGGCGTGCCACCAAACGGAGCATCGGTTACTCCGCCAGTGCTGCCGCCGCTGCTGGGGGTATACCAGCGAACGTAGTCCACTACCATGGGCGATGCCGGGCTGGTCAGGCTGCTCGTCGATCCGCCCAAGGTGCCACCGACCGCAACATTCAAGAGCGCGAACATGCCCTGATTGAAGGGCCACGTATCTCCCGAGGGAAGGGTGCTGGGGGTCACCGTGAAGAAGGGGGACGCTGGGTTATCCACAAAGAATTGCATGTTGTTGTTTTCCCAAACAATCCCATATGTGTGGAAGCCCGTGTTGGTCGCTTCTCCGCTGGGGAACAAGTAGCGCTGACTGACTCCAGTGCCGCCGGTATCCAGCGTGTGCACGGTGGAATTGAATCCGGCAGGGCCGGCTCCATTGAGCACTTGCGGGGACCAGTCCTCAAACATGTCCGATTCTCCGCAGGTGGGCCAACCCACTGTCGTGATGTTGCTGCCAAGAGCCCACCAGGCCGGCCAGAGACCCTGGGCGGTCGTGTTGGGGCCTTCAATGCTGGCCACGAGGATGCCGTAGGTAAAGTTTTCCTTCCCTTCCGTATTCAACCGACCTGAAAGCCAACTGCCATTTTCGTTGATCGGCTGGATCACCAGATGTCCGTTGCCATCAATGTAGACGGGGGCGGTTGCAGTGCTAAAGGTCGTGGGACACTGGGAGGGGTTGCCAGAGTATCCCGGAGGGCCGCAGTAGACTTCCTGCTCGCCATTACCCCAGCCGCTGTTATTTCCCAGATCAAAATTCCACTGTGTGGTGTCAATGGCAGATCCCACGGCACCGTTAAACTCCTGGCACCACGTGGGAACGTATGTGGTGGACCCGATCGTAATGTTAGAAACACCACTGCAGCCGCCGGAAGGCTGCGCGTGAGCTTGAATTGCGCTGGAGACCAAGGCCATTGCTGTGATCCCTGCCGCGATTACAGCGTGGCTAAACCAACGCCGCCATGAGAATGGTTGAATCGTTAACTTTACCGTCATAGAATGAGGCCCCCTCGCCCCGTTTCCCTTTTTGAGATTCCGAGTTTTTCAACACAAACAGTGCAAAAAATTTGCCTTATCATTGTGGACACAAAATCGGCCCAAGTGAAAGGAACCGAAGTCATGTTTGGGTTACCTTCCGTTGCTAAAGTTCTCTGCATCCAAGCCGATGTGCGTCTCTGCCCCTGACTGCGGGCATCGTAGTTACGCCAGCCACCCGGCATGCAGGACGAACTCTGGCCGACCTGGCCACTTCTCCATGGCCAAGCGACCAACCAATACGATCTGCGGATCCCCGCCATGCGCAGACCCCTGGGAACCACCTAGACTGCTTGTCATTTCGGATGCGAATGTAACCCCGTACAACGCAGACTGTCAACAATTTTTCACAAAACTAAAGTACCCCACCCCCTGACCCTATCCACTAAAAGATCCAACAATTTACCTGTAAATTTACCTCCGTAATCTCTCTGAACTAAAAGCACTTATTCGGCACACTTCCCCACGGCTGTTTCGCCAGAAATTCTCCAGTATCTACATGGAATTTTTTTTAAATATCCCTCCCATTTTTCTGCCCAAAATATGCGCGCCAACACTTCTCGGGAATTTCATCTCCCGTTCATCGTTTGCGCACTGCATCCAGTGCATAAATGGGGCATGAAGGAATATAGATCCGTTGCAAGCGCAAAGGATGGGGCCGTAGACACACTCCTGCTCTCTGACCTGCACCTAGGCAGTGAAACCAGCAGGGCTGAGGATGCCGTCCAGCTCCTGGAGTCGGCACAGTACAAGCGGCTGATTCTGCTCGGCGACATTTTCTCTGATCTCAATTTCCGCCGTCTTACTGGGGAGCACTGGAAGTTTCTCTCCTGCATTCGCAAGCTCTCCAACCCCAAACGCAAAGTCGAGGTCGTCTGGGTCGAGGGCAATCACGATCACGGCTTGGCAGATTTGATGTCCCACCTCGTCGGTGTGCCCGTGTATCAGCGTTATGTTTGGGAATATGCGGGAAAAAGACATCTCGCGGTGCATGGGCATCAATTTGACCGATTTATCAGCCGCAATCTGCTCTTGAGCCGGATGGGAGAACGCATCTACGATCAGGTGCAAAAAATTGATGCACAATCCAAACGATTCTCCCGATTTTTGGATCGCATGAGCACACGCTGGCTGCGCCTCTCCGACAAAGTGGCCCAGGGAGCCTTGATCTATGCCCGCCAGGGTTTTTGCAGCCGCGTCTTCTGCGGCCATACCCATGAGGCTTTGACGTTGGAGCAAGAGGGGATCGAATACTTCAACACTGGCTGTTGGGTGGACGCACGCGCCACCTATGCTGTTGTCGATGAGCAAGGGGCGCGCGTCGAGGAATATGGAAGTGCGCGGCCAGAACCGCCTTACGCACTGGCCCGCCCCCAAGTAGCCTTGAAGGCGGGCGTACCCGAACTGGCAGCGTTGCCCCTGGCAACCGCCGTCGGTTATCAGAGCCTGCGCTGCAATTAAATCCGAGATTCTTGCACTACAGGTGCAAGTCCACCGCGCGGCCTTCCGCACTGGACTTGTAGATGGCGGTAATAATCTTCATATCCCGCAATCCTTCCTGCCCGTCGGACTTTGGCTCTCGATTCTGCAGAATGCACTCGGCCAAATGATCGGCCTCCCGTGCGAATTGCTGGGGATTGGGATCCACAATGGCTAGCGTCAAATCGCCAGCCGTATCGGAGCGTCCCACGATGCGCAGACCACTGTAGGAATGCGCCGGATTCATCTCCAACGTTCCGGTCTTTCCGATAATTCGCGCCTGATTGCCGGTGTAGTTGCTGCCATAACTGGTGATGCAAGAGGCCAAGGCTCCGCTGGGAAAGCGCATCGTCCATGCCACATTTTCTTCCACTTCTTGAAAACGTTCCCCCGGGCTGACCACGCTGGTGTATCCCTGCACGCTCACCGGCTCTTCTCCGGTAAGATACCGGCTGGCATTGACGCTGTAGATGCCCACGTCATACAGTGGCCCACCGCCCGCCAGCTTTTTGTTCAGTCGCCATTCTCCCGGTTTGATGTCGAACCCAAAGGCGCAATCCAACTCCAAAATCTTACCCACATAACCACGGCGCAGCGCTGCAATGGTTTGCAGCGTATTCGGCTCATACTGCAACCGATAGGCAATCATCAATTTTCGATCGGCCTTGCGACAGGCTTCGATCATGTCTTCGCATTCCTTCACCGTGTTGGCCATTGGCTTTTCGCAAAGCACATGCTTGCCCGCCTTGGCGGCTCGAATGCTGTACTCGGCGTGCATGCCATTGGGCAGGGCGATGTAGACCGCATCAATCTCTGGATTGTGTGCGATCTCGTCATAATTTTCGTAGTTGTAAATTGCCTTGGGATTCACTCCATACTGCGCGGCAACACGCTCGGCCTTGTCGCGGTGCCCACTCACCAACGCCACCACTTTCGAGTGCTGGGATATTTGCACTCCGGGCATAAATTCATTCATGGAAATCCGCCCCAATCCTACAATGCAGTAGCCGATTTTTCGGGAGGAAGCGCCTGCCGTGGATGCAGAATTCTCTGAGGTTGTTTGCGTTGTTGCTGCCGGTTCGGCGGAACTGGGTTCGGCAAAAATCCGAGATTCCCCCGACAGCGCTGCTGCGGTTATGGCTGCGGTGGAACTGAGTTGCTTGAGGAAATTCCTGCGTGTGCTGCTCATCGTGGCGTACCTTCCAGAATGCATTTTCGTCCGGCAACACTATATAGCAAGCCGAATACATCCGGAAAGGATCGTCATCACAGGGGCGTGGAACAGTATTGAGGATATTGGATAACCCGCTCCATGCTGCCCCAAAGACAGAGTGTCTTTCTGAGCAGAGGAGTCATTCGGAGCGACCAGCGGGAGCAAAGAATCCAGACGATCTGCGCTGCATCGCCCCAGAGGTCACCTGCAGGATTCTTCCTCGCCACGTTCCCCAGAATGACACGGAATCTTAGGGAATGCCCGCAACACCACACCCGCCATTCATAAAATTCGTATGGATTCGCACTGCATACCGCATAAATTCCTATAAAATCACACCATGCCGGAACTGCACACACCCCGCGAAGCCGCCGAGCGTCTGGGCATCTCCTACCCCACCATCAAGCAGTGGATCTACGCTGGCAAGCTGAAGGCCATCAAAACCCCCGGCGGACACTACCGCATTCCTGAACGCGAGATCCAAGCGCTCGCCCAGCCCACGCCGCCTGCGCGCACACGCAAATCCCTGCCTGCCAGCGTCAGCGGACGCAATCAGCTCGTCGGGCGCATCACACAGTTGCGCTATGACGGACTGATGGCGCAGGTAAAGCTCTCCATCAGCGGTCAGACGGTAACCTCCATCATCACCGCCGACGCTGCGCGCGCGCTGCAATTGCGCGTGGGCCAAACTGCCGCCGCACTCATCAAGTCCACGGAGGTGATGATTGTCCGCGTCTAAATTCATCTCCAAAATTTTTCTGCCTCTTCTGCTGGCCGCCCTGTTGCTACCGCTGGCCAGCGGCCTGGCTTGCGCACAAGCGCCGCTGCGCATTGCCGCCGCCGCAGACCTGCAACCCGTGCTGCCTCCCATTCTGGATGCTTTTCAAAACAGCACCGGCATCACCGCCACCGCCTCCTACGCTTCTTCGGCCACGCTTTCCACGCAAATTTTGAATGGCGCGCCCTTTGATCTTTTTCTGGCCGCCGACACCGCCTTTCCGCAGCGCGTCATCGCCGCCGGACTGGCGGAAGAGTCCGCCCCCGCCATTTACGCGCGGGGAACGCTGGTGCTGTGGGCGCGCACAGACACGATGGCGCAACTGCACCGCGCGCTTGCGCTGGCCCTGCTTACGGATCCCGCCGTGGCGCGCATCGCCGTGGCCAACCCGGAACACGCGCCGTACGGACGCGCCGCCATCGCCGCGCTGCACGGCATCGGCGTCTATGCAGCGGTGCAATCCAAACTGGTCTATGCGGAAAACATCGCGCAGGCCGCGCAGTACGCCGCCAGCGGCAACGCACAGGTGGGGCTGCTCTCGCGCACGCAGGCAGAAACTCCAGCGCTGCGCAATGTGGGGGCCTACATTGTCATTCCGCAAACAGCCTACCCGGCCATTGAGCAGGGCGCAGTCATCGTCAAAAATTCCGCGCAGCACGCCGCAGCGGAATCCTTGCTGCGCTGGCTGCTCTCTCCGCAAGGCCAGCGGCTTTTGCAGCAGGGCGGCCTGACGCAGGCGCAAGAATAATTGTTATGGATATTTCCGCACTTCTGTTGACGCTACGTCTGGCCACGCTCACTACGCTGGTGCTGGTGGCGCTGGCGCTGCCTTTGTCTGCCTGGCTGGCCTCGACGCGCTGGCGCGGCAAGGCGCTGGTGGCCTCGCTCGTCGCTTTGCCGATTGTGTTGCCGCCCACGGTGCTCGGCTACTATCTGCTGGTGCTCTTGGGGCCAGCCACAGCTCCGGGCCGCGCGCTGACGCAGCTGCTGGGCCATCCGCTGGCCTTTTCGTTTTCCGGCCTCGTTGTGGGATCGGTGCTCTACAGTCTTCCCTTTGCCGTGCAGCCGATGGTGGCCGGCTTTGCTGCCATCGACCCTGCGCTGCTGGAAGCTGCCGCCGTGCTGGGCAGCAGCCGCTGGCGAACGCTGACGCGCGTGCGTCTGCCCCTGGCGCGCGGCTCCGTGCTGGCCGCTGCCGTGCTCAGTTTCGCGCACACCGTGGGAGAGTTTGGCGTGGTGCTCATGATCGGCGGCAACCTGCCCGGCCAGACGCGCACGCTCTCCATCGAGCTGTACGACCAGGTGCAGGACTTCTCCTACGCGCAGGCCAACCACACCGCGCTGCTGCTGCTCGGCGTCAGCTTCGCAGCGCTGTTGCTGCTCTACAGCCGCCGCCCGGCGTGGTTGGCGGGGCGTGCCGTATGACGTCCTCACCCACAATGCGATCTGCGCACAATTCCACCTCTGCGCCCTGGCTCGCTCTGCGCGTTGCGCATCCGCTTACTGCGCTGCATTTGGATGTGGACTGCACGCTCACCGCGCCGTGGACGGTGCTCTTCGGCCCCAGCGGCTCCGGCAAAACCACGCTGCTGCGCGCCATTGCCGGTCTGGTCACTCCAGATGCGGGCAGCATTCAACTCTGCGGCCAGTCGCTCTTTGCGCGCGCCTCGAACCGCGCGCCGAGTCGAAACCTTCCGCCACAGTCCCGCCGCATCGGCTTCGTTGCGCAGTCGCCTGCGCTCTTTCCGCATCGCACCGCTGCGCAGAACATCGCCTTCGCGCTGCCATCGGCCACGTCTGCTGCACGCGAGCAAACGGTTCCCACACTGCTGCGCCTTTTTGCCGCAGAGTCACTGGCTGCGCAGCACCCGCGTCAACTCTCTGGCGGTGAGCAGCAACGTATCGCTCTGGCCCGCGCCTTGGCTGCGGAGCCGCGCGCGCTCCTGCTGGATGAACCGTTTTCCGCAATGGATCGCACCAGTCGCCAGCAATCGCTCGATGCGCTGCGCACCTGGGTACGCGAACGTGGCACGCCCGTGCTCATGGTGACGCATGATCTGGCCGAGGCCTTCGAGGCCAGCAATGAGGTGCTTACCTTGGAACAGGGCCGCATCACCGCGCAGGGCCACGCCAGCGAAGTGCTGCACCAGGCCCGCGCCCACCTGCTGCGCCAACTGGGCGTGGAAGCAGTCGCCACTGGGTGTACGTACCCCGTGTCGTAAAAGTGAGACAGGGCACTTGGATTTAAGAAGTCTCTTGGGTTATGGATCGTTGCTTCAGGCAGAAACGGGTCGCCAGCAGCACGAGCGCGATCCAGAGCAGGTCGGCCAGCAGCAGATGCGTGATCTGAATCCACAGCGGAGCCAGCAGCAGAACGTTGGCCGTACCCAGAATGTATTGTGCGGCGAGCAGAGCGAGCACGGCCACGGCCAGCGAACGCTGGGCGCGCGGCGCAGAAGACGAAAGTGTTTGCGCCAAGAGCCAGAGCAGGAAGACTCCGGCGAGAACGGCGCAGGCTGGATGCAGCCAGCGCAGGCGCAGCAGCAGGGAACTGGCAGCGGAGAAATCCTGTTGCATGGCCGCAGCCAGTGAAGTGGCCGGGTAGAGTGTGTCGCCGAGCGCAGCCAGCGAGCCGGTGATGCCGGTGAACAGCGTGGCCAACAGACCGGGCAGCACGATGCGGAGCGAACCACGGCGCAACTGCATGGAGGCGCGCGCAGCGGGCCTGGTGAGAAACTCCGCAGTGAGCGCGAGCGCGGCCAGCAGCAGCAGCGTGTTGGCAAAGTGGAAGCCGAGATAGACGCCACGCGCGGCGGATTGGTTGTGCGCCACCAAGCGCAGCAGCACGAGCAGCGCGCCGAGCAGCGCTTCGTTGAGCGTGAGCAGCATGGACGCGCCTGCGGCCCAGCGGGCCAGCGCGCCTTTCGTGGTGGCGCGCCAGGTCCACAATAACAGCGCGAAGACCAGCAGCAGTGTGGCGCCGCTCATCAGGCGGTGGGTGAACTCGACGATCGTGTGGAATTGCGGCGCTTGCGGAATGACAACGCCGTTGCAGAGCGGCCAATGTGCGCCGCAGCCCGCGCCGGAGCCGGTGGCGCGCACCACCGCTCCCCACAGGACGACCAGAACGTTGTAGGCCAGAACAAACCAGGCAAAGCGCCGCAGGCCCACGTGGAGGCTGCGGGCTGGCGGCGCGGTGGTGGCGGGTGCGTGCATGGCTGCCTTAGCCAGCGGCCAGTTCTTTGGCGCGTTGCGCGGCGCGCATCACAGCCTTGATGAGTGTGACGCGCAGGCCGCCTTCTTCCAGTTCCAGAATGCCGTCGATGGTGCAGCCTGCGGGCGTGGTGACGGCGTCCTTGAGCAGTGCGGGGTGGTAGCCGGTTTCGAGCACCATCCGCGCCGCGCCATAGGTGGTTTGCGCGGCCAGCAATGTGGCCACGTCGCGGGGCAGGCCAACTTTGACGCCCGCCTCAGCCAGCGATTCCAAAATGATGTAGATGAAGGCCGGGCCGCTGGCGGAAAGGCCGGTGACGGCGTCCATGTGTTTTTCATCGACAATGACGGTGCGGCCCACGGCTTCAAAAACGCGCGAGGCCAGGGCCATCTGCTCGTCGGTCACGAAGCGTCCGCGACAGAGCGCGGCGATGCCAGCGGCCAGCATGGAAGGCGTGTTGGGCATGGCGCGCACCACGGCGATGTCCATGCCTGCGGCCTCTTCAATGGCGCGGGTCTTCACCGACGCGGCAAAGGAGATGAGCAGCTTGCCGGGGCGCAGCGCGGGGCGAATCTGCTGGACGAGATCATGCACCTGCACCGGCTTGACGCCGAGCAGGATCAGGTCACTGGCCTGCGCGGCGGCCACGTTGTCGGTGCTGACGTCCACGCCGAACTGCGCGGAGAGCGCGATGGCGCGCTCCTCATGCTGCACGGTGCCGTGCAGATTTTCCGGCGCGAAGAGGTGATTCTTCAAGAACGCCTGCAGCAGCAGGCCTCCCATTTTGCCCGCGCCCAGCACGGCCACGGTGGCTTTGGGGAATGAGGCCTGCACGGCCTCTTCGGTATAGGCGGTTTCCATTTCGCTCAAGGTTTTCTCCTTACGCTGTACTCATCAGGATACAGAATTTCAGCGGGAGGCGGCGCGGGATGCTGGTGCGGTAGCCGCGGGCTGAAGCTGCGGCGCGGCGGCAGCATGAGCGTCGAGATGCTGCTGCGCGGTGATCCAAGCTTCGACGCGCTCTTGCAGCAGGTCCAGCGGCAAAGCGCCAGCGTTGAGAATTTCATCATGAAAGGCGCGCAGATCAAAGCGCGCGCCCAGGGCCTGCTGCGCATCGGCGCGCAGCTTGAGAATTTCCATCTGCCCGGTCATGTAGGCCAAGGCTTGGCCGGGCCAGGCGATGTAGCGATCGACCTCGGTCTGCACGGTGAGGTCGTCCAGACCGGTGTGTGCGTGGAAGTAGTCGACCATCTGCGCGCGCGTCCAATGTTGCGAATGCACGCCGGTATCGACGACGAGGCGCACGGCGCGCCACATCTCATTTTCCAAGCGGCCATATTCGCTGTACGGATCGGTGTAGAAGCCAGCCTCTTTGCCGAGCAATTCGCTGTAGAGCGCCCAGCCTTCGACGTAGGCGGTGTACATCCCGTAGCGGCGGAAGTCAGGCAGGCCGGTCATCTCCTGTGCCAGCGAGAGCTGCAAGTGGTGGCCGGGCAGACCTTCGTGATAAGCGATGGCCTCGACCGGCGTCAGCAGCCGCTTTTGCGCGTCATAGGTGTTGATGCGAATCCAGCCGGGGCGCGAGCCGTTGACCGTGCCCGGCTCGTAATCGGCAGGGACTTGGTCGGCGGAGTCGGTGCCGTCCATGGCGACCACGGCCCATTTTTCTTTGGGCAGATGGTTGAAGAACA
>JAJZMO010000296.1:10305-10865 GCA_021798235.1 Acidobacteriota bacterium
GAGTAGTTGCGCGCCGGATTGCGCGTGCTCCTTGGGATTGGCGGCCAGCGCGGCGCGGAAACTTTGCAAATCGGCAAAGCCCATGGAGCGTGCGAGCTTCAACATTTCTGGCTCCAATGCAGCGACCTGCGCCAGGCCCATCTGATGAATCTGCGCAGGCGTCAGATCGAGCGTGGTGTTGTGGCGGACCAGATAGGCGTAGCAGGCGTCGCCGTTGGGCGCGGCCCACAGGCCCGGCTCCGTGCGCGCGGCGGGAATGTAAATGGCAGAGAGAAATTTGGCCCAGCGCGCGTAGGCCGGCTGCACCTGGGTGCGGATGGCGGCGAGGACTTCATCGCGGATCTGCGCCTGTTGCGATGCGGAAAGCGTGGCGGGCAGGTGCTGGAGCGGCACGGCGAAGGCCGTCTGCTCCGGCTTTTGCGCGGCCATGGCGGCGGCCTGGGCCTGCATTTTTTCTGCGATGAGCCGGGGCAGCGTGTTGTGCTGCTCCACGCCCATCTCCATATCCTCACTGATCTGGAAGAAGGCATGCGGCAGCGCTTTGAGGCGCGCAAGATAAT
>JAJZMO010000062.1:0-4072 GCA_021798235.1 Acidobacteriota bacterium
TGGCTCCGTCCGAGCGCAGCGTGCTGCTGCGTTGGGAAAAAATTGGCGCGCAGATGAGCGCCTATCAGGCCAAGCGTCCCGGCAACTCGGTCTCGCTGCTGGAGGCCTACGTCAGCGGCACGATGGACAAAATCACTCCCGACAGCCTGTGCGCCGCCGCGCCGCTGCACGCGCAGGGTTCAGATTATTTCTTGCAAGTGCGCAGCGACATTCAACACGACCTGATGCAGCGCTGCCAGCGGCTCAGCACCTTTGACGTAGTCAAGGAATACGGCAAGCTCTCCGGCATCTTCAACCGGGAGTTGGCCGGGCATTTCCCCTTCGCTCCGCCCGCGCAGGCGGTTCTGGGTTCTGAGGCCGATCCGCAATCCATCCGGGATTTTTACGCGCTCTTTGACGCCGATGCTCCGCTGCTCTTGCAGGCTTTGACGCAGGATCAATATGGCGCATCCGGCCAAGCGGTACATCTGTTCCTGCAACAGATGGAAGAGGCGCGCGGATTTTTTGCCGCGATCCTCGACAAAAAGAACCCAGCCGCGCTGCCTGCCGTGGACTTTACGCCGGAGTTTCGCGTCAACCAGTCGCGCGAGTTGAACGGCAATCAGATTCAGCAGTGGACGCTGCAAGTTGGCCAGGATTCCTTCGAGTCTGGCGATAAGCCGCGCGTGGGCCGCTGGACCTATGGCGAGCCGGTCACGCTCACGCTGCACTGGGCCAGCAATTCGCCGCTGGTGCCGCTGCTGCGCTCGGCCAGCTCCAACGTGGACCTGAGCGGCCAATCGCTCACCTATCACTTCACCGACAACTGGGCCTTGCTGGCCATGATGGAGCAGCACCGTACCCCTGCCGGAGACTTTGCCACCATGGCTGATCCCAGCCCGTTCACGCTGGTCTTTCAGACCGATGAAGACGCCAACCATGCGCCCGCCTCCGCAGGCGGCACGGGTGAGTCCGATCGCGCCCGCGTCTTTTTGCGCCTGGCTGTGATGCCTGCTGGCCAGCAGCAAGGCCTCAGCGGCGACGACTTTCCGGAAGTGGCTCCGCCGCTGGCCTCTCCCATGAACACCGCCTCCAATACAGGAGGGCAGCCATGAGCACAACCCAGATTCCCGCTGAGTTGCAGCCGTTGCTGCAACCCATCTCCGCTTCGTCGCCAGCAGGTGAGTCGCTGCGCTATGAGGGCACCTACGACCGCATCCAAGAGGCGCGGCGCGAGGAGATGGATCTGCCGCAGGGCGTCTGGCAGCGTGATCCCAAGCGTGCTGACTGGTCTGGCGTCGAGCAGCTTTGCACGCAGGCACTGATGCACCGCACAAAAGATTTGCAAATCGCCATCTGGCTCACGGAGGCCTGGGTGCATCTGGGCGGAGCTGCTGGTTTGATCCACGGTCTCCAGTTGATCCGCGGATTGCACGAACTCTTTTGGCAGACGATGTATCCGGCGATTGAGGACTTGGAATATCGCACCAGCCAGCTTGTCTGGCTCAACGAAAAACTGCCGGTGGCGATGAAGTTCATCACCATCGCGCATCCGGTGGATACCAGCCTGCTGCCCATCGTCAGCTACGCGCGTTGGGAGACGGCCCAGCACGCCGAATACACCCAGCGTCGCCAGCCGCAGCAGGGCAAGGGCAACGACGCCAAGCCGGAGCTACCGCTGCTGCAACGCAGCATGACGGCCACGCCGGACGGCTTCTACAGGGAATTGGACAAAGAACTGCGGGAGGCAATGCAAACATGCAGGGAACTGGATACACTCTTCGATACGCTCTATGGCCCGCAGAACCCAGGCTTGCGCCAGTTGCAAGAGGTCTTGTCCGCCATTGCCTCCACGGTCGGGCCGCTGGTGAAGGCCGAAAATATTGTGGTGCAGTCGGACGCAATCATCCCCGTGGAGGAGGTGCCGACCGCAATGTCCGATGAACCTGTTACCGCACCGGCAGCCTCCGGTCCCATCCGCAACCGCCGGGATGCCTACCGCACGCTGTCAGAAATCGCCGATTTTCTGGCTCGCACGGAGCCGCACAGCCCGGTGCCTTACCTGCTGCGCCGCGCCATCGCCTGGGGCAACATGGACCTGGGCCAACTGCTGCCAGAGTTACTCAACAATGAAAATGCCCTAAAAGATGTTGCCGGATTATTACAGATTGATTCTCCAAGGAAGTGATGGTTTAATTGTTTCTCAACTCAGGAAAGCGAGGAAATCATGCCGGAAAGTACACAGCATAAATTAGACCGCGTCCGCCCACCACGCGTACAGATCACGTACGACGTGGAAACAGGCGGCGCAATACAGAAAAAAGAATTGCCCCTTGTGGTTGGAATACTCGCCGATCTTTCCGGTAAACCGGAAGAAGCGCTGCCGCCGCTCAAGGACAGAAAGTTTGTTGAGATTGATCGTGACAACTTCAACGATGTTCTCGCCTCCCTGCATCCGCGCATGGTGGCCAGCGTGGACAACCATCTCTCCAAAGATGGCGGCCAGACCAACATTGAGCTGAAGTTCAAAAGCATGGACGACTTTAGTCCGGTCAGCATTGTGCGTCAGGTCGATGCGCTGCGCAAACTCTTCGAGTCGCGCCAGAAGCTGAATGACCTGTTGGCCAAGCTGGACGGCAACGACACGCTGGACGGCATGTTGCAAGAGGCCGTGGCCAGCCCCGACAACCTGAAACAGTTGAAGGCCGCCAACGCGACGGAAGGAGACAAGCCCAATGCCTAACGAAACTCCAGACGCGGGCACGGCCCAATCCGGCGCTCCCGTGGCGCTGTTGGACCGCATCATTCAACAAGGCAAGATTGCGCGCGATGATTCGCAGCGCCCCTATGCCATCAATCTGCTCTCTGAGTACGCCGTACAGGTGCTCGATGAAGGCATGACGGTGGGCAAAAACTCCGTCGTCGCCGGCATCAAGCAGCGCATTGCGGAAATCGATCAGCAGTTGAGCGACCAACTCAACGCCATCATGCACTCGCCAGAGTTTCAGGCGTTGGAAGCAGCATGGCGCGGTCTGTTTTATCTCGTCACCAACACCGAGACGGGAACCATGCTCAAGCTGCGTCTGCTCAACGTCACCAAGAAGGAGTTGTTGGCCGACTTGGAAAAGGCGACGGAGTTTGATCAGAGCGCGCTCTTCAAGCAGGTTTACGAGCAGGAATACGGCACCTTTGGCGGCAATCCCTACAGCGTGCTGATCGGCGACTATGAATTTGGCCGCCATCCGCAGGACATCGCCATGCTGGAGAAGATTTCCAACGTGGCCGCTGCCGCTCACGCACCGTTTATCGCCGCTGCCAGCCCCAAGCTTTTTGATTGGGACAGCTTTACGGAGATGAGCGTTCCGCGCGACCTGGCCAAGGGCTTTGAGTCCACAGAACTCATCAAGTGGCGCGCCTTCCGTGATTCGGAAGACTCCCGCTACGTGGCCCTGACGCTGCCGCACGTGTTGCTGCGCTTGCCCTACGGCCCAGACACGGTTCCGGTTGACGAGTTCAACTTTGTTGAAGACGTCAACGGCAAGGACCACACGAAATATCTCTGGGGCAACTCAGCCTACGCGCTGGGCCAACGCATCACGGATGCCTTCTCGCACTACAAGTGGTGCGCGGCCATTCGCGGCGTGGAGGGAGGCGGCTTAGTTGAAGGCCTGCCGGTTCACACCTTCCGCACCGACGAAGGCGACATCGCCATGAAGTGCCCGACGGAGATCGCCATTACCGATCGCCGTGAAAACGAGTTGAACAACCTGGGCTTCATCGCCATCTGCCACCGCAAGAGCAGCGACCAGGCTGCCTTCTTCGGCGGGCAGACGACCAACCGGCCCAAGACGTACAACACGAATGAAGCCAACGCCAACGCGCGCATCTCAGCCATGTTGCCCTATGTGCTGGCCGCTTCGCGCTTCGCGCATTACATCAAGGTGATTATGCGCGACAAAATCGGCAGCTTCATGACGCGGGAAAACGTGGCCACCTACCTGAACACGTGGATCGCGGATTATGTGCTGCTCAATGATGATGCGCCGCAGTCGGTCAAGGCGCAGTATCCGTTGCGCTCGGCACGCGTGGATGT
>JAJZMO010000062.1:4172-10841 GCA_021798235.1 Acidobacteriota bacterium
TGACCAATGCGCTCATCTCATCGGTATCCGTGGGCGGCGGCGGCGGTGGCAAGCCGCAAGAGACCGTCACCTTTAACTACACGGCGATTGACTGGGCCTACAAGCAGCAAGTGGGCGCCGTCAGCGACGCCGGTACCAACGCTGCCAAGTGGAGCTTGGAATCCAACTCGACGGGTTCCTAGCGCTCGCGTATGCAGCCGAAACAGATGCAAGGCTCCCGGGTTCTCCTCTTCGACCGGCTCGTCGATGAGAACCCGGAGGCCCAAAAAGAACGCATCTCCTATCGCATCTATGACCGCGAGGGCCTGCGCCAGTCTGTGCAGCAGGAACTGATGCGCCTGCTGAACACCCGCCGAGCGCAAAGTGATGTGCTGGACCCAGCCAAAGCCACGGTGCTCGACTATGGCCTGCCGGATTTTTCCTCCTTCAGCGCTGCCAGCGCAACCGATCGCCAGCATCTGACCCGGTTGCTCTCCACTGCCATTGCCGCGTTTGAGCCGCGATTGCTGCATCCGCGCGTGGAGCTGTCGCCCACTGAATCCGATCAACGCGCCGTCGATGGCGTCATCAGCGGGCAATTGCGCATCGGCGAGGAACTGGAGCCAGTTTCGTTTCCCGTACTGCTGCGCCGCGAATCGGGCAGTGTTGAGATTCTGCAAGCGCCCGCGCTGGACGAACAGCCAGAAAAGTCTGCACCCAAGGAACTGCCCCGATGAAGGATCAGGAAGAAATCCTCGTCTACTACCAAGCGGAGCTGGCCTATTTGCGGCAGGCCGGGCAGGGCTTTGCCCGGAAATATCCAAAAATCGCCGAGCGACTGGAACTGACCGGCGATGGCTCCAGCGACCCGCATGTCGAGCGGCTCATCGAATCCTTTGCCTTCCTGACCGCGCGCGTGCAACGCCGCTTGAATGACGAGTTTCCTGAGATCACCAACGCCCTTCTGGGCGTGCTCTATCCGCATCTGGTGCATCCTGTGCCGCCCATGTCGATCGCACGTTTTTTCCCCGATCCATCCCGCGGCAAGATGACCACCGGCCACCTGATTTCCAAAAATACAGGCCTGTTTTCGCAAACATCCGACGGCCTTACCTGCCGCTTCCGCACCGCGTATCCGGTCACGCTTTGGCCTGTGGTTGTGGAGGATGCGCAGTTGGAAGCGAAAAGCCAATTTGATTTTCTTGATTCCATCCCTGGCGTCGCCGCTGTGCTGCGCATTCAGGTGCGCGCGCAAAAGGGAAGTCTGCAAGAACTGGATCTGCGCTCGCTGCGCTTTCACATCCACGGCGACGCGCACCTGACCGGCAATTTGTATGAGCTGATTTTTTCGCATTGCCTCGGCGTTTATCTTTTCGATGCCGCCGCGCAAACATCCGTGCGCCTGCCGCAGAATGCGCTCCAGCCCGTGGGCTTTGGCCTGGATGAAGACGTCATCCCCTACTCCAGTCGCTCGCATCCGGCCTACCGGCTGTTACAGGAGTATTTCGCACTCCCGGAAAAATATCTCTTCTTTGATCTCGCTTCACTCGAACGCAATCCTTCTGCGGAGATGCTCGACATTCTTTTTGTGCTGGACACGCTGCCGCAGAACCATCGCGGCCTGCCCAAGGAAACATTTCTGCTCGGCTGCACACCGGTGGTGAATCTCTTCCAACGCACCAGTGAGCCGATCCGCTTGGATCACACGCAGACCGAGTACCGGCTTGTGCCCGACCTGCGCCGCGAACGCACCATGGAGGTGCATTCCATCCAGTCAGTCTCGTCTTCTTCCAACGCAGCCGAAACGGAAAAGCAGCTCAAGCCGATGTACTCCGCGCGTCAGGATGAGTCCATGCTGGCGCAGGATTCCTACTGGTATGCGCGGCGAGAATTTTCTCATCGTGCCGATTACTCTGGCACCGAGGTCTATCTCTCCTTCGTGGATCTGCAATTCAAACCGCAGAAGCCGCCCATGCAGACCGTCTACGCGCACATGCTTTGCACGAACCGCGATCTGGCGCTGCAACTGCCGGAGAATGCCGCGCTGCAAATCGAGGAGTCCGTTCCGGCTGCGCACATTCATCTGCTACGCAAGCCCACGCCGACTGGCTATCCGCCGCTGGGCGGCAGCAGCCGCTGGGCGTTGATCTCCAATCTGTCGCTCAACTATCTCTCGCTGGACAACGATGAGGAGTCGCTGCGCACCTTGCAGCAAATTCTCCGGCTCTACAGCCTCTCCAACGCACCATCCGTGCAGCGGCAACTGGACGGCATCCGCTCCATGCAGTGCAGAACCATCGCCCGGCCTATGCACTTCGATGGATGGAAGGGTTTTTGCAGTGGCAAAGAAGTTGCCCTCACCTTTGACGAGCAGTGCTACGCCGGTGGCAATATATTTCTATTCGCCGCTGTGCTCAACCGATTCCTCGGCATGTATGCGTCGATCAACTCGTTTGTACAACTCAAAATGGAATCCTTGCAGCACCCCGGCGTCAGCAAAAAATTTCCTCCTATCACGGGAACGGAGACGTTGCTGTAACCGTTGGCAACAGGCAGAGCCATGCAAACCTTTGGATGGAATAAAAGCGCGCCGGTGGAAGATTGGCTCTACGCCGAAGGCTACCGCTTTGACTTTTTTCAAGCGCTGCGCCTGTTGCAAAAGATTGCTGCGGAGCAACAGCTCGCTTCTTCATCTCCGCGCGACTCCATCGCGGCCACGGATTTGGCCGCCTTCGACGCCATCCATCTGCGCGCCAACATTAGCTTTTCTTTTCCGCCGGGTGAAGTGCATCAGGTGCAGAAGCTGGCAGACACGCCATTCCATGCAGAGGTAACCGCCAACATCCTGAGCCTGGTCGGTGCGCTGGGGCCGATGCCGGACAGCTTTGCCGAAACACTGCTGGAGCGCAGCAAGGCGCACGACGAAGCCATGCGCGACTTTCTCGACATTTTTCATCACCGCCTGCTGCTGCTGCTCTATCAGGTGCGCTTGCGCCACAGAATCTGGCTGGAGTGGTCTTCACCCGAGGCCAGCAGCATGGGCCGCTACACGCACGCCTTCGCAGGCATTCTCAACCTGAACAAGAAAAAACTGAAGCCTAAGCTGGCACAGTATGCCTCCGCGTACGCGGGCGCGCTTTGGCACAAGCCGCGTTCGCCCGTCGTGCTTCAGCAGATTCTCTCCGACGCATTCGCGGTTTCCATTCGCGTGCTCCCCATGCGTGGCGCATGGCTGCCCATGGAGCCAGATGATCGCTGCCGCCTAGGAAAATTGGGCGGAAATAGCCGCCTCGGCCTCAACACCTACGCGGGTACACGCGCTTGGAATTGTCAGGCGCAGTTACACATCGCTGCTCAAGCACTGCGGATCGATCAATTTCTTTCGCTCTTGCCGGGCGGCAGCGACCACGCTTCGCTCTCAGACTTCACGCGCTTTTATACCAACGATCAGTTTGACTGCCGTTTGCGCTTGCACTTGGATGCAGGCGCGCAATGCAATCTGCAGCTGGGCCGCTCCCGGCTGGGCTGGACGAGCTGGCTGCACGGCGAGCCAACGCGCAGACAGCGAACCGTAACGGTTAAACTCTAAAGAAACTCCATCCGCACGCGGCCCAGCCGTGGCCTCGCGGAGAATGGGAAAGTCCCATGGCAGACTCCGGCTCTACGCAACCATCGTTCAGCGTTACTACGCCCTTCACGCAAAATGCAATTTCCATTTTGAATTTTCATGGCGAAGAAGGAATTTCCAGCCTGTTTTCCTACGAACTGCATTTGAGTGCAGACTCCGACTCGCTGGACTTTTCCCAAATTCTCGGCCAGCCGGTCTACGTTACTGCGCAAATACCCGGCGGCAGCCAGCAATATATTCACGGCGTAGTCGCGCAATTTTCTCAGGAAGAAAAAAACGAGCGCTATACCCGTTATGTGGCGCAGCTTCGCCCCTGGCTTTGGCTACTCACGCTCAACTCCGACAACAAAATTTACCAGAACATGACCGTGCCGCAGATCATCGAGAAGGTCTTTTCTGATCTCGGCTTCTCCGATTACAAAAATAGCCTGACCAAAACCTATAGCCAGCGTGAGTATTGCGTGCAATACGGCGAGAGCACATTTCAATTTCTCTCGCGCTTAATGGAGTCAGAAGGCATCTTCTACTTTTTCACGCACAGCGATCAAGCGCACACGCTGGTGCTGGCCGACAGCACCGATGCCTACGCCAGCCTGCCGGGAATCACCTCCATTCGCTATCAGCAAACGGAGCGTGCCTGGGCCAGCATTGACGCACTCACCGCTGGAAACATCGCAGAAAAAATAGTTCCCGGCAAGCTCTCCATCGACGACTACAACTTTGAAACGCCAGCGACCAGTCTGTACACAACCGTAACCGGCAGCACCACTCAATGCTCGCTCTATGAGTATCCGGGCAAATACAAAACCAGCAGCGACGGCGAATCCCAGGCCAGCCTGCGCATTGCCGCGTATGAGGCGGAGCAGAAACTTTTCAGCGGCAGAAGCCAGTGCAGCGCCTTTCACGCCGGGTGCCAGTTCACGCTGACCGATCATTATCTTTCCAGCGCGAATGCGCAGTATGTTTTGCGTTCGGTGCGCCATGCTTATGACGGCGAACACTACGCCAACGAGTTTGAATCCTTTCCATCCACGGTGGCCTTTGTTCCGGCGCGCGTAACGCCCCAGCCGAAAATCTATGGCGCGCAAACGGCGCTGGTCGTCGGCAAATCCGGCGAAGAGATTTGGACAGATCAGTACGGCCGCATCAAAGTGAAGTTTTACTGGGATCAATCCACAGCCACAGATGAAACCTGTTCCTGTTGGATTCGCGTGGCGCAAATGTGGGCGGGCAAGCAGTGGGGAAGCCTTTACATTCCACGCATTGGGCAAGAGGTGGTGGTGAGTTTTCTTGACGGCGACCCCGACAGGCCGCTGATTATGGGCAGCGTCTACAACGCGGATCAAACCGTGCCGTACACGTTGCCGGATGACCAGACCAAAAGCACCGTGAAGACGAACTCTTCCAAAGGCGGCAACGGCTTCAATGAGATTCGCTTTGAGGACAAGAGCGGATCAGAAGAGTTGTTCATCCAAGCGCAAAAAGATATGAACGTCACCGTGCTCAACGATCAAACCATCACTGTGACGAATAACCGTACTGTCACTGTGTCCGAAAAAGACGAGACGCTGACCGTCAGCAAGGGCAACCGCACCGTTGCCGTCAGCACCGGCAACGAAACCCACACGGTGCAGGGAACGCGCGATCTGACCATCACCGGCAATGAGTCGCACACCAACAGCGCCGACTACAAGCAGACCGTCAGCGGCAACTTCACGCTCAAAGTATCCGGCGATTTAACTCTCGACGTCAGCGGTGCCATCACCATCAAATCCGGCACATCGCTTTCGATCAAGTCGGGCACCTCGTTGGCGATTGAGTCGGGAACTGATCTATCTAACAAGGCGGGCACCAGCATGAGCAACGAAGCGCAGACCACGCTCACCAGCAAGGCCAACGCCTCGCACTCCGTGCAAAGCTCTGGCGAGTTGGAGATCAAAGGCTCCCTGGTCAAGATCAACTGACCCAGGGAACGTGGGGACATGTTGTCCTAATCGGGATGCGCCGACTGTCATCGTTCCATCGCAAAGCTTCACTGTTGCAGTAGGATGGATACCGCCCCTGTTCCGTCCAAGCTGTTCGCGACCGCGAGATCCAGTTTTCCATCGCCATTGAAGTCCGCAGCCGCAATTGCGGACGGGGCTTTTCCCGCAGCGTAGGGCGATCCGGAAGGCTGTGTGAATGTCCCATCGCCATTTCCTAACAGAAGCGTGACTGTATCGTCGTTGTAGTTTGCTACCGCGAGATCCAGCTTCCCATCATTATTAAAATCTCCCATAGAGATTGCCAGTGGTTCATTGCCAACTGGAGTAGTGATGGGGGACTGAAATGTTCCGTCACCGTTTCCCAGCAGAACGAATACGGCGTTTCCAGTAAAATCCGTCACAGCGAGGTCAAGTTTTCCATCGCCGTTGAAATCGCCCGCTACAATTGCGGATAGGTTTTGACCGAGGGAAATCGGCGAACCATTTGCTTGTGTAAAGGTTCCATCTCCGTTTCCAAGCGACACAGACACTCCAGACCCAGGATATTTCGCTGATCCGCCGTTCGCTATGGCGACGTCAAGTTTTCCGTCGCCATTAAAGTCGCCGACGGCCTCGCCTTCTGGAAATCCGTTCACCTCGGTGTAAAGGTTTCCGGCTGCATTGAACGCTCCCTTTCCATATCCCAGATCGACGAAGGTGCCAGCACTGTATATATAATTGGTAAAGGAGAGGTCTAGGTTCCCGTCCGCATTGAAGTCCGCCGCTTCTATCGAAGACGTGCTCATGCTATCTGCATTTGCGAAGACCGCAGAGGATGGCACGAGCGTGCCATTTCCATTTCCTAGCAAGATTACTGCGGCCCCATTATTCCACTCCCCAGCCGCCAACCCCGCATGACCGCTGTTGTTGAAGTCTCCCACGGCCAACGGTCCGGTATAGGGTGACCCGAAGTCATTGTATGGCGGACTCGGCATCGAAATCGGAGATCCCGATGCGGGTGTAAACGTGCCGTCTCCATTACTGAGCATCACATACATCCTTATATTTGCAGCGACTGCAAGGTCCGGCTTGCCGTCC
>JAJZMO010000319.1 GCA_021798235.1 Acidobacteriota bacterium
GGCAACTCGCCTCGACTACGGCGATCATGCAATCATCCTCCGTCTCCATGCGCTTGTAATCAAACCCCATCTGGCGTAGCCACTCCACGCGGCCCATCTCAAACCAGACCAGATAGTTCGCATGGTGCACGATGCCCATCTGATCCGTCTCGGCATAGCGCACGCGCAAGGGCGTTTGGCTCACGGCTGATTTCGTTGGCAAATCTACGGCTTCCCGAAGCTGGCTCATCTTTCGATCCGTTCATTTTTTGGGGTTGGCAGAGGGCCACTGCGGCCTGCGTTTTTCCAGAAACGCCGCCACGCCCTCTTGAAAATCCTGTGTGGCCCGTGCCGCCACGCTGCGCGGAATTGCGTCTTGCAAGGCACGCTCCAATTGCGGACGCACGCGCTCCAACATCATTTGCTTGGTGGCCCGCAATGCCTGCGGACTATTTTGCAGCAACGTCTGCGCCAATGCTTGCGCGCGCGGCAACAGCGCCTCCGGCTCAACAACTTCGTTCACCAGTCCCATGCGCTGCGCCGCTTCGGCAGAGATCAATCGCCCGGTCAGCAACAGGTCGCGCGCATTTTTTTCTCCTGTTTGCAGCGCCAAAAATGTGGAGACCATCGCCGGAATAAATCCGATGCGCACCTCCGTGTAGCCAAACTGCGCGCCGCGTGCGGCCAGCGTCACGTCGCAAAGCGTGGCCAGGCCCATGCCTCCGGCCAGTGCCGGGCCGTGCACGGCGGCAATCGCAGGAATTGGCAGCTCATACAGCGCGCGAAAAAGCCGGATCATGCGCTCAGCATCCGCAGCGTGCTCGGCTGAGGATTTCTGGCTCAACGCGCGCAGATGCTCAATGTCCAGCCCCGCGCAAAAAGCCGCGCCTGCGCCGGTCAGCAACAGCACGCAGGCCGTGCGCTGCGCCGCCGCGTCCAAGACGTGCAGCAGTTCGTCCATCATCGCCGGGTTCAGCGCATTGCGCCGCTCAGGCCGATGCAGTGTCACCGTCAGCACCGCTGCGGCCTCTTCCACACGCAACGTTTCGAAATTCTTCATCGCACCCTCGTCACTGCCTGCCATCCTTGCTGCCGTAGCGCGTGGCAATGGCCTCCGCCGCGGAGAGCAATCCATCGAGCGGCATCAGCCGCGGCACATCGGCTCCAGCCTGCCGCAACACATCCAGCGCTTTCTCCGTTGCGATGTTGCCCAGCAGCGCATCCTGCGCAAACGGGCAGCCACCCAGTCCGCGCAAGCTCATATCGAATCGTCTGCATCCAACCTGATACGCCGCGAGCACCTTGCCCTCTGTCTCCGCCAGGCGCGCATGCAAATGCACGCCGATCTCTACATCAGGATGCGCAGCAATCGCCGCGCCGGTCACGCTGCGAATCCGTTCTGCATCCGCAATGCCCACGGTATCGGCCAGAGAAATCTGGCGCACGCCCATCTCAGCCAGCAAGCCGCAGGCTTCGATCACTTCCTCCACATTCCACGCATCGCCATAGGGATTGCCGAAGGCCATCGAAATATAAACCGCAACCTCCATGCCAGCGCGATAGGCCGTTTCGCTGATGGCATCCAGCGCGTCCAGCGCTTCTTCGGGCGTCTGCTTCTGGTTGCGCGCTAAAAAGGTCGGCGCAATGGAATACGGAAATCCCAACGTGCGCACGGCCTCAGTGGCGGCGGCGCGTTCGGCTCCCTTGTCATTGACCACCACACCGATGATCTCCACATCGTCCGGCGGATCCAGCCAGGCCAGCACCTGTTCAGCGTCGGCCATCTGCGGCACGGCCTTGGGCGAAACAAATGACACCGCATCAATATGGCGAAAGCCTGCGGCGACCAGCGTGCGCAAATAGTCGGCCTTGATCTCCGCGGGAATCACTCCGGGCAATCCCTGCCAGGCATCGCGTGGACATTCGATAATTTTTACGCTCTCTGTTTTTGTGCTCACTAGGTTTGCAGTATACCGGGATGGAACCGTGGCATCTCAGGATTCAGCGCCGCGCATTCCAGCGCCGTGATCAGCACCTCGCGCGTTTTTCTGGGATCAATGATCGCATCCACCCATAGCCGCGCCGCTGCGTAGCGCGCGTCGGATTGCGCATCGTACGTGGCCTGCATGGAGGCCAGCAGCTCCTGCTTCTCTGCCTCGCTCAACCGCTGGCCCGCACGCAACAACTGCTGCACTTTAATTTCCACCAAAGTGTTGGCCGCCGCCGTGCCGCTCATCACAGCGCAGCGTGCCGTGGGCCAGGCGAAGATGAAGCGCGGATCGTAGGCCTTGCCGCACATTGCGTAATTGCCTGCGCCATAGGAACCGCCAAGAATCACGGTAACTTTGGGCACCACGCTGTTGGCCACGGCTGCCACCATCTTGGCGCCAGAACGAATGATGCCGCCCGCCTCAGCGTCGCGGCCCACCATGAAGCCATTCACATCCTGCAAAAATAGCAGCGGCACGCGGCTCTGGTTGCAATCCATGATGAAGCGCGCGGCCTTGTCTGCGGACTCACTGTAGAGCACGCCGCCAAACTGCATCCGGCTTTGGCCATCCGGCCCCATCTGCTGCTGGTGCATCTTTTGATTGGCCACAATGCCCACGGCCCAGCCGCCAATGCGCGCGTAGCCGCAGAGTACGGTCGCGCCGTACTCCGGCCGATATTCGTCGAAGCGCGAACCGTCCACAATGCGCGCAATCACGGCGTGCATGTCATACGCATTGCCGGGGATTTTTTCTGGAGCCGGATGCAGCAACCCCAGCAAATCTTCTGCCGGATACAGCGGTGCATCGCGCAGCGGGTCGAATGGTATGCGATCGAAGGCTGGAGCCGGAGCAGCGCCCAATCGACCCACCAACGAACGCAACCGCGCCAGGCAAAGCTGCTCATTCGGCTCTTTGAAGTCCACCGTTCCCGAGATGGCCGCGTGCATCGACGCGCCGCCGAGTTCCTCCGCCGAATACTTTTGCCCAATAGCCGCCTGCACCAGCGCAGGCCCGGCGAGAAACAGTCCGCTGCCTTCGGTCATCAGCACGTGGTCGGTCATCACCGGCAAGTACGCTCCGCCCGCCACGCACATGCCCAAAATCGCCGTGATCTGCGGAATACCCCGGGCCGACAACACCGCGTTATTGCGAAAGACGCGGCCAAAATCATCTTGATCGGGAAAGACATCCTCTTGCAACGGCAAAAAGACGCCGGAGGAATCGACCAAATAAAGAACGGGAATATGATTTTCCAGCGCAATGTGCTGCGCGCGCAAAACTTTTTTGGCCGTCATCGGGAAAAACGCGCCGGCCTTCACCGTGGCGTCATTGGCAATGACCATCACGCGCCGACCTGCCACGCAACCCACACCCGTCACCACGCCTGCCGCTGGCGCACCGCCCCACTCCGCATACATGCCGTGTGCGGCGTACAGCGCCAACTCCAAAAACTCACTTCCAGGGTCGAGCAGCAATTCCAGCCGTTCGCGCACGGTCAGCCGCTGCTTGGCGTGCTGCGCGGCGATGGCTTTGGTGCCGCCACCTTGGCAGATCGCCGCCTGCTCCTGCTCCAGCGCTGCGAGCAACGTGCGCATAGCCACGGCGTTGGACTCCAAGAGATCCTCTCGGCTCGGCAGGCAGGATTGCAGCGTATTTGTAGGCAGATTCATAGCGCGCTGGACATCGTCCCCAGCAACGGTACCGCAGCTTTGGAGATCGCTGCAAGTCGAGATACTCGCCGCAACGTCCGCAGCACGCTGCAGGCCGTGGCTGGTTCCACGCAGCGAGATTCGCTAGCGCATCTGAAAAGAAATTGGAAGCAGCGTTTACTGGTTCGCAGGGGTCGAACTGGAGGCGGAGGACAAGCGTGCTTCCGCCTCTTGCTGCACGCGGTTCGCTTCACGATAGAGCTTGGATTCGGCACCCGCCTCACTCCACAGCTTTTGGCCGCGTTCCAACATCTGCTGTGCGGCGGCCACGTCAATGGCATTGGGAGCAACAACACTCTCTGCCAGAATGGTGACGCGCTCTGGCAGCACCTCCGCAAAGCCCCAGGCAACAAAGTAGCGCTGCTCTCCAACACTGCCACCATGCAGGCGCACTTCGCCCGCACCTAACTCCGTCAGGAGCGGGGCGTGGCCGTAGAGCGCCTCCAGGGAGCCAGAGCGCGCTGGCAGTTCCACCGCGCTGGCCGTGCCGTCAATAAAGACATGGTCTGGTGTGACCAGCCGAACGCGCAATTCGTTGTGTGCCGTTTCCGCCATGGTTGTCTAGAGCCTCACGTTAGGCTGATTGCAGCTTCTTCGCCGCTTCCAGCACGTCTTCAATGGTTCCCTTCAAGTAGAAGGCCTGCTCGGGCACGCTGTCATGCTTGCCCTCAATAATTTCCTTGAAGCTGCGCACCGTGTCGGCGATTTTCACGTAGCTGCCGGGGATGCCCGTGAACTGCTCCGCAACGTGGAAGGGCTGCGAGAGGAACTTCTGCACCTTGCGCGCGCGCGAAACGGTCAGCTTGTCCTCTTCGGAAAGCTCATCAATGCCCAGAATGGCGATGATGTCCTGCAGGTCCTTGTAGCGCTGCAAGATGCGCTTAACGCCTTGCGCGACATCGTAGTGTTCTTGCCCCACGATGCGCGGAGAAAGAATGCGCGAGGTGGAAGCCAGCGGATCGACGGCTGGATAAATGCCCAACTCCGACAGCTGACGCGAGAGCACGGTGGTTGCATCCAAGTGGGCAAAGGTCGTCGCCGGTGCCGGATCGGTCAAGTCGTCCGCAGGCACGTACACCGCCTGCACTGAGGTGACAGAGCCTTTCTTAGTGGAGGTGATGCGCTCCTGCAACTCGCCCATTTCTGTCGCCAGGTTGGGCTGGTAACCCACGGCGGAGGGCATACGGCCCAAGAGCGTCGAAACCTCAGAGCCGGCCTGCGTGAAGCGGAAAATGTTATCAATGAAGAGCAGCGTATCGGCACCCTCTTCGTCGCGGAAGTGCTCCGCAACGGTCAGCGCCGTCAGCGCCACGCGCAGGCGCGCTCCGGGCGGCTCGGTCATCTGGCCGTAAATCAGTGCGGCCTTCGACTTGGCAGGATCCTTCAGGTCAATGACGCCCGACTCTTGAAACTCCAGCCAAAGGTCATTGCCTTCGCGGGTGCGTTCGCCCACACCGGCAAACACAGAGAATCCACCATGCTTGCTGGCCACGTTGTTGATGAGTTCCTGAATGATGACGGTCTTGCCGACGCCAGCACCGCCGAAAAGGCCGATCTTACCGCCCTTCAAAAACGGCTGGATCAGATCAATGACCTTGACGCCAGTTTCAAACATTTCTTCGCTCGTCGATTGTTCATCAAACGCAGGAGCCTGCCGGTGGATGGGGCGCGTCTGCTTGGCATTGATCGGGCCAAGCTCGTCCACGGGCTTGCCAATGACGTTGAGTACGCGGCCCAGCGTCTCGCGGCCCACGGGCACCGTGATCTGCGCGCCGGTGTCGATGGCCTTCATGCCACGCACCATGCCTTCGGTCGCCTCCATGGCCACGCAACGCACGCGGCCTTCGCCCAAGTGCTGTTGCACTTCCAACACCACATCCAGCGGTGCGGGCACCTGGAAGCCATCGCTGACCACGCGCAGTGCGGTGTAGATGAGCGGCATCTTTGCCTCTTCAAACTGCACGTCCACCGCTGGACCTGCGATTTGAATTACGTGTCCAATGTTTTCTGCCATCGTTGCTTTCCTGTTCCGTAAAAAATGTTGAATCTTAAATTGCGGCTGCGCCGCTGACAATCTCAATAATTTCCTTGGTAATGGCCGCCTGGCGCACGCGATTCATGGTGAGCGTGAGCGAGTCGATCATGTCGGAGGCATTGCTGGTGGCCGCATCCATGGCCGTCATGCGCGCTGCGTGCTCTGCTGCCACTGATTCCAACATGGCGTGGTACAACTGCGTGGAAACATAGCGCGGCAACAATTCGCCCAGCAATTGCCGCGGTGGCTGCTCATAGATGTAGTCCACTTCCGCCGTGCCAAACTTGCGCGCTTCCTCATCGGATTCGCGCGTGTCGGCTGCGCTCAGGCTTACCTGCGCACTATGCGCGGCCTCGGCCATCCGCTCGCGCTCCTCGCGGCTGATCTCCGTGACTGCGGCAATATCGTGCTTGCCAAACTCACGAATCGGCAGCACGCGTTCCACCACAATCCGCTGCGAGATGACCGATTGAAACTCGTTGAAGACCAGATACACCGCATCAATTTCTTGTGCGACATAACGGCGCACCAAATCATTCCCCAAACGGCTGATCGCCTCAAAATTCAGCTTTTCCAGCAGACCCGAATGTTCGCCCGTGATCTCCACACGCTCCTGACGCTGGCGCAAGGGTTGCAGCGAGGCTGACGGCTCCGCCTCCGGCGCAACAGCCGCAACGAATCTGCGGCGCAAAAAATCCTTGGCCTTGCGGCCCACGGCTTCCAAGTCAATGGCGAGATCGCGCGATGCACTTTCATCAATGAAGCGTTGCGCGGCCTTGAGCACATTCACGTTGAAGGCCCCGGCAAATCCCTTGTCGCCGGTAACAACCACCACGGCCACGCGCTTTTCCGGGCGCACCAGCAACAGGGGATGCCGCACTTCTCCCGTCTCCGGATCATAGACATCCGCACGGCGCACCAGCGAATCCAGCACGCTCGAGAGCATCTGCGCGTAGGGACGTGCCGCCAGCGCGCGTTGCTGCGCGCGGCGCAGCTTGGCCGCGGAGACCATCTTCATTGCGCGCGTGATCTGCCGCGTATTTTTCACGCTGCGAATGCGTCGCCGTAAATCGAGAACGTTTGCCATCGTCTCTCTGCGCCTGCTCCTAAGCCTTGGCCGCTGCGGCTGTCTGCCGCGCAGCCGCGAAGCTCTGCTTGTACTCCTTGAGCGCGGCATGGATGCGCGACTTCAAATCGTCGTCCAATGTCTTCTTGCTGACAATGTCGGCCAACAACGCGGACTGTGCCGTGTCCAAATACTTGTACAGTCCCTCTTCAAAGACACGCACATCTTCCACGCGAACGTCATCCAAGTAGCCATTGGTTCCGGCGAAGATGGCGACCACCTGCTTTTCCGTCGACAAGGGAGAAAACTGCGACTGCTTCAACAGCTCGGTCAAACGCTGACCACGGTTCAACTGGTTCTGCGTCACCTTGTCCAGGTCACTGCCGAACTGCGCAAAGGCCGCCAGCTCGCGGTACTGCGCCAGATCCAGCTTCAGCGTACCCGCCACCTGACGCATGGCCTTGATCTGCGCACTGCCACCGACGCGGCTCACCGAAAGACCCACGTTGACCGCCGGACGCACGCCCGAGTTGAACAAATCCGTCTCCAGATAAATCTGGCCATCGGTAATGGAGATTACGTTGGTGGGAATATATGCGGAAACGTCGCCGGCCTGCGTCTCAATAATCGGCAACGCTGTCAGCGAGCCACCGCCGTTTTTCTGGCTCAGCTTCGCGGAACGCTCCAGCAGACGCGAGTGCAGATAAAAGACATCGCCGGGATAGGCTTCGCGGCCTGGAGGACGACGCAGCAGCAACGAAATTTCACGATATGCCGTCGCGTGCTTGGACAGATCGTCATAAATGACTAGCGCGTGCCGACCTGTGTCGCGGAAATGCTCGCCGATGGCAGTGGCTGCGTAAGGCGCCAGATACAACATCGGCGCGGGTTCTGAGGCCGAGGCCACCACAACGACGGTGTACTCCATCGCGCCGCGTTCGGTCAGCGTCTGCACCACCTGCGCCACGGAGGAGCGCTTCTGGCCGATCGCGCAATAGATGCAAATCAAATTATTTTTGGCGCTGTTGAGAATGGTGTCAATCGCAACGGCGGTCTTGCCCGTCTGACGGTCACCAATGATGAGTTCGCGCTGGCCGCGGCCAATCGGAATCATGCTGTCGATGGCCTTCAGTCCCGTCGACATCGGCTCGCGCACCGGCTGACGATCAATCACACCCGGAGCCAACCGCTCAATGGGCAGGCTATGCTGGGTGGCAATTGGTCCCTTGCCGTCAATCGGCTGGCCCAGCGCATTCACCACGCGGCCAATCATGGCTTCTCCCACGGGCACGCTCATGATCTTGCCGGAGCGGCGCACGGAATCGCCTTCCTTCAGCTCGGTGTATTCGCCCAGCAACACCGCGCCCACCTGATCCTCTTCGAGGTTCATGGCCAGGCCAGCCACGTTGTGCGGGAACTCGATGAGTTCTCCCGCCATGACCTTTTCCAGCCCGTGGATGCGCGCAATGCCATCGCCAAGGGACGTGATGGTGCCGACTTCATCGACGCGCACGCGCGACTCGAAGCTCTCAATCTGCTCGCGCAGAATCTGTGTGATTTCGTCTGCCTTTATCTGAGCCATGCTTTTCTATTCGCTTCTCTACGTTCAAAAGTAACTGCTCGTGCGAGCCGGTCAGCCCGCGGAAAAAATTCTCTACTCGCCTGCCAACCGCTGCCGCAGACGCTCCAAACTGCCGCGCACGGAGCCGTCATACACCACGCTGCCGATACGCAGTACCACGCCGCCCAACAGGGCGGAATCGCGCTTGTAAACCGCGCGGATGCTGCGCCCGGTCAACGTGGCCGCCCGCGCCTCCAGTGCCGCGCGTTCGCTTGCATCCAACTCCCGCACGCTGACAATCTCCGCCTCGCCAATGTTTTGGCGCGCGTTCATCTCCGTGCGATAGCTGGCAACAATCTCTGGCAGCGCAGCGATGCGGCCATTCTGCAACAACACGGCCAAAAAATTGCGCAGAGCTGGCAACAATTGCGTGCGCGCGGCCAGCGCATCAATCACCTTCAATTTTTCTTCCAACGCAATCGAGGGATCTTCCAGCGCCAAGCGCAGCGACACGTTGGCGGCAAAGTCGGCCTGCAAATCCTGCAATTGCACATTCGCCAGTTCGAGGTCCAGCTTCTCTGCCAAAACCACATCGACCAGTGCGCGCGCGTATCGGGGTGCGTAGAGACTCATATTAATTGCTCCCCTTGCCATCGAGTTCCGCCACAAAGCTCCGCACCAAGGCGCGATCTGTCTCCACGTCCAGAGTCAAATGACGCTGCGCGCTCTCGCAAATCAATCCAGCGACCAGCGCTTGGATCTTTCGCTGCTCGCTCAGGCTGGACGACTGCACCTCCTGCTCGGCAGCACGAATCAAACGCAGCTTTTCTGCTTCCATCGCTGCGTGAATGCGCGCCTCATCGGCAGCGGTTTGGCTTTCTGCCTGCGCGCGCATGGCTGCAATTTCTTCATCCAGACGGCTCAGGCGCTGCTCCACATCCTGCAAGCGACGACTGGCATCTTCCGTGGCGCGACGCGCCTCCTGCAAATTTTTCTGGATGCGCTCCGCGCGGCTCCGCAATGCCTTGGGCAGGGCGCGCGCCACAAACCAAAGCACGGCGACGGCCAGAATCAGAAAATTGAGAAACTCAAAGATACGCGCGGTGGTTTCGACCTTCTGGCCCAATAAGCGCGCCAGGGTTTGCACCATCGGCGAATGCCGATAGACGTTAACCTCGTCCTCCGCAGCGTCGGCATCTGTCTTGTTCGCGGCCTGCGACTCGGGCGCGGTAACGCTTTGCGTCGCATCTGCACGCTGCGCGACCACCGAAGTCTGCGCAGGCGCTGCCGACTGCGCCAGCAAGCGTGAGCCAGCGGCCAGCAGCAGCATCGCAGCCAGACACAATCCAGCCAGAGTTCGAGAAATGGAATTGCTATGTCGTTGCATCATGCGCCTTCCACCGCCGCATTGGCTGGCGAGAGGATGCGCGCAAGGGCCAACGCGCCCAACGGTTCAATGGAGGCTTGCATTTGCTTGCGAGCGTTGTCGGCGCTGGCCTCCAAAGCCATGCGCGCTGCCTGCACCTGCTTGTGGGATTCCTGCCGCGCGGCGACGATGGCCGTTTCCATCTCTGTTTGCACCCAACGCAAACGCTCTTCGCGTGCATGAAAAATGGCGGCGCGTGCGGCTTGCAACTTCTGCTCGTACTGGCTCATGCGCTCTTCCGCAGCAGCAATGGCGGCGTGCGCAGCAGCAATGGCGCCTTGCGTGCGGGATCTGCGCTCTGCCAGCACCTTGCCCAGCGGCCCATGGACCAGCACGCGATAGGCCATCAGTGTTGCCAGAAAAAGCAGTACCGTTGGCGCGGAACTTAGCGCGAGGTCGCGGAGTTGCAGCAATAAGTCGTTCATTTACTTGATTTCAGTGGTTGATGCCCGTAGCTGCAGGGCGATATTTTTGGATCGGAACCTACATTTACTTGTAACAAAGCGATCCCAGAGTGTCAAACATTGGGCGCTCTTTCTGTGAGCAGCATCACACCCAAAAATTGCGATACCGGTGCAGCAAAGAAGCCGGTCCGCGCACACGCAAATGCACAGCATTGCGCTTGTACGTTTTGGCAAGCACGGTAGCGTGCGCATCCAGCGCGGCCAAAACTGCACCGTCGGCCTGCGGCACCACCAAATGGTGTTCCTCCAGAGGATCGGAGGCGTGCTCTTCATTGGCCAGCAGCGCATCCATCCGCTCCAGCAGCGCCTGCAGTCCCTCCCGGGTTCGCGCAGAAACGGAAAGGCTCTGTTCCGGAGTACTCAGCGATGCACGCAGATTTTCCCGTTCCCCACTGCCCAGCAGGTCGGTCTTATTCAACACGGAAATGCAGGGCTTCTGCTCCACTTGCAACTCACGCAGCACCTTATCCACCTCTTCGCGGTGTATTCGCAGCGTGGGACTGGTTGCGTCCATCACGTGCAGCAATAGCTCGGCCTCCTGCACCTCTTCCAGCGTGGCGCGAAAGGCCTTGACCAGCGCAGGCGGCAGTGCGC
>JAJZMO010000236.1:0-7769 GCA_021798235.1 Acidobacteriota bacterium
TCAGCTCTCAGCAGAGCAACGTGGTCTACGCCACGCGTGGGGCCGACATTACGCGGGATGTGATTGCTGCCTATGACCAACAAGAAGCCGCTGCTGCTTCCAAGTCGGCTACTCCAGCCACGACTCCAGCCACGACTCCTGCCACGACTCCTGCCCCGGCATCAGGCGCAGCCAAGTAGCCTATTTTCCAGAAGTCGAAGATAGCGAAGGAGCGACGAAGACGCAGTGCGTATTCGTCGCTCCTTTGTTGTTGGGGAATGGGAGTTTTCTTCCAAAATATGTGTTGAGGCAGAGCCGGCGATGTGTGGAAAAAACTGTGGAAGGTATTTTCCCTAGGGGATTTCCGCAAGCGATTTGAACAAGAAGTGCAGCAGCCCCAAAAATTCTACCTGTTTAACCTGTATAAAAATATACGTTTAGATGGGTAATGCCCTGTGGAAAATTTTCGATTCCCAAGGCAGTAACCTTTCCGGTACACTGGCGAGTTTCCACAGTCAAGCTTTACGGGCGTGTGAAACGCTCAATCTTCCCCGATGCGCAGCACGGCTAAAAATGCCTCTTGGGGAATGTCCACTTTTCCGATGCGCTTCATGCGCTTTTTCCCCTCTTTTTGCTTCTCCAGCAGCTTGCGTTTGCGGGAAATATCGCCGCCATAGCACTTGGCGATGACGTTTTTGCGCAGGGCGGAGACGGTCTCGCGCGCGATCACCTTGGCTCCGATGGCGGCCTGAATGGCGACCTCAAACATCTGGCGCGGGATCAGCTCCTTCATCTTGGCGACCAGCGTGCGCCCACGTTCGTAGGCAAAGTCCCGGTGTACGATGATCGACAGCGCATCGACCGGCTCGCCGGAGACGAGAATATCCATCTTGACCATGGGCGAATCCCACGTGCCGCTCAGGTGATAGTCCAGCGAAGCGTAGCCGCGCGAGATGGATTTGAGCCGATCGTAAAAGTCGAGCACGATTTCATTCAGCGGCAGTTCATAGGTGAGCATGACGCGCGTGGGGCTGACGTACTCAAAATTTTTCTGGCGTCCACGCTTGTCTTCCACCAGCTTCAGAATGCCGCCGACATACTCCTCGCGTGTCAGGATGGTTGCGGTAATCACCGGCTCATCAATGCGCTCGATGGCCGTGGGCGCGGGCCAATGCGCTGGGTTGTCTACCTCCACCACGCTGCCGTCGGTCAGCGTGATGCGATAGCGCACGCCGGGCGCGGTGGTGATCAGGTCCAGGTTGAACTCGCGCTCCAGTCGCTCCTGAATAATCTCCATGTGCAGCAGGCCGAGGAAGCCGCAGCGGAAGCCGAAGCCCAGGGCGACGGAGCTTTCCGGTTCGAAGAAAAAAGAGGAATCGTTTAGGCGTAGTTTTTCCAGGGCGTCGCGCAGCAGTGTGTGTTCATGCGCGTCGACGGTGTACAGGCCGGCGAAGACCATCGGCTTGATGTCTTCAAAGCCGGGCAGCGGCGCGGCACAGGGGCGGGTGACGTCGGTGATGGTGTCGCCGATCTTGGTGTCGGCCACGTTTTTAATGTTGGCGGAAAAGAAGCCCACCTCGCCCGCAGTCAGTTCGGCAATTTCGACGGGCTTGGGCGTCAGCACGCCCAGGGATTCGACCTCGAAGCTGGTGTTGTTGGACATCAGCCGAATTTTTTGGCCTTTGTACAGGCGGCCATTCAGAATGCGGGCCAGCACGATGACGCCGCGGTAGGCGTCAAACCAAGAGTCAAAGATGAGCGCCTGCAGCGGGGCCTCCGCATCGCCAGTGGGCGGCGGCAGCCGGTGTACGATGGCTTCCAGAATGTCGGGCACGCCGAGGCCGGTTTTGGCGCTGACGGGGATGGCGTCCTTGGCGTCCAAGCCGACCGTCTGCTCAATCATTTCTTTGGTGCGTTCAATGTCAGCGCTGGGCAAGTCGATTTTGTTGATGACCGGAATCATGTCCAGACCATTGTTGATGGCCAGATAGGCATTGGCCAAGGTCTGCGCCTCCACGCCCTGCGAGGCGTCGACCACCAGCAGCGCGCCTTCGCACGAGGCCAGCGAGCGCGAGACTTCATAGGAAAAATCCACGTGGCCGGGCGTATCAATCAGGTTCAGTTGATATGTTTCGCCATTCTGCGCCGGATACACCATGCGCACGGCGTGGGCCTTGATGGTGATGCCACGCTCGCGTTCCAGGTCCATGGCGTCGAGCACCTGCGCCTGCATCTCGCGTGCGGTCAGCGAGCCAGTCAGCTCCAGCAGCCGGTCAGAGAGCGTCGATTTGCCATGATCGATGTGGGCGATGATGGCGAAGTTGCGGATGTGCAGGCGATCCATGCTGGGTTTTGGCCGATGCGAAGCGGGATGAGACGCTCTGTGTGCGCGGGTTGACCGGAGTGCTGGCGGCAACAGCGCCACGCAGGCCGGGGCTGCGGTTGGAACGGTCTCTCTTGGCTAGTCTACCATTCGCAGCGTGCTGCATTTCTGCCGCGCAAGGGAGCGCACAGGCCCTACAATAGAGAACGTTGCCTTCGATCCTGCGCCAAAGGGGCCTCTCCGTCTTGTTCTCCGGCAAATTCGATTCCTGCGCCGCTGCTGCGCTGACGCTGGCGGTGGCTTTGGCCTGCGCAGGCTGTGCTTCCCATGCCCGCGTGGCGCACAAGCCGCCACCGGCTCCGCCGGTGCTTCCGGCCCAGCCGCAGGATGCCGCCGCCACCGCAGCCGCGGCCCAGGCCCAAAACGAACAGGCGCAGCAACAGCAGGATGCGCAGATCATCGCCACAGCGCAGCAGGACTATGCCAGCGGCCTGCAAAAGTATCAGGCGGGGCAGTTCGCCGCCGCGCGCACAGAATTTGACCAGGCCGTCGATCTGTACCTGACCAGCGGGCGTGACCTGCAGCAGGATGCGCAACTGGATTCAGCCTTTGAGTCGCTGGTGGACAACATCAACGGCCTGGAGCTGAGTGCGCTGCAACAGGGCAATGGTTTCAGCCAGCAGGAGGCCGCGCCGGTCGATGTGGCCAATGACGTTACCTTCCCGGTCGACCCGGCCATCGAGGCGCGCGCACAGGCCGAGCTGAAATTTACGCAGTCGGACCTGCCGCTGGTGGTCAACGATTCGGTCGCCAGCTTCATCAACTATTTCTCCAACACCAACAGCGGACACAACACCATTCGACACTCGCTGGAACGCGCCGGGCGCTACAAGGCGATGATCACCAGCGTGTTGCAGCAGGAAGGCGTACCGCAGGATTTGATCTATCTGGCCGTGGCCGAGTCTGGTTTTCAGCCGCGCGCGGTCAATCGTCGCTCTGGTGCGGGCGGCATGTGGCAGTTCATGCCCTACACCAACGGCTATGGGCTGGAGCGCAACCGCTGGGTTGATACGCGCTTTGACCCGATTGCTTCCACGCACGCCTATGCGCGCTACATCAAGGAACTGCACGCGGAGTTTGGGGACTGGTACCTGGCCATGGCCGCCTATGATTGGGGTCCGCTGGCCGTGCAGCGGTCGGTGCAGCGCACCGGCTACGCAGACTTCTGGGAGCTGTACAAGCGCAACGTGCTGCCGGAGGAGACGAAAAACTACGTGCCGATTATTCTGGCCGCAGCGATCATGGCCAAGAATCCGGCGCAGTATGGCCTGAGCGACCTCAGCCCCGATCCGCCGCTGGTGATGGATACGGTGACGGTACACTACAGCGTCGATCTGCGGCTGGTGGCGGACGTGACCGGAGCGTCCGTGGCCGAGCTGGAGGATCTGAACCCCAGCCTGCTGCACATGCGCACGCCACCCGATGAAGACTTTGATCTGCACCTGCCGCTGGGCACAAAAGATTTGTACGAAAAGCGCATCGCGCTCATCCCAGAGAAGCACCGGGACTCCTGGCGCTATTACTTGGCTGGCCCGGGCGCGACGTTGAACGGCGTCTCGGAGCGCTTCCACGTGAAGGCTGCGGAGATTGCCAGCGCGAACCACTTGGCCGCGCATGAGGCCATCGCGCAGGATACGGCCCTGGTGATTCCGCTGCCGCCTGCTCCGCTGCCCACCGTGGGCCGCCAGCGGTACCGGGTGCGTCGCGGGGACACGGTCATCACGGTGGCCGACCGCTTCGGCGTCACCACCACGGAATTGCGCCGCTGGAACCACATCAGCGGCAACCGGCTGGCGGCAGGCCGGACGCTGTATGTTTCCGCTCCACCACTGCGTTTGCGGCATAGAAGGCGCGTATGGCGGCGTTCGCGCCGGGCACGGAAGGCGACCAAGGCGACGGCAGTTAAGGGGAGAACATCGACCCGGAAACGAACCACGGCCCATGCTTCGCAACCCCGCAAGACCACCCAGCGCAAGCTCAGGAAGCCGTCCAGTAATAGTGGTGCTTGATTTTTTTTTACTTCCTGCTTGTTTTTCACGGGGACTCGTAGCATTCTGGTGAGGATGGTTTGGAGGAACCTAAATGAGCGAAGACCTATTCAAACGGATGGCTCGTGAGGACGATGAGTTCGACATGGAGCACGGTGAATTGCACGACGACCTCGATGACGGCTATGAAGAGGACGATGAGGAGGAGGTGACAGTCTCCATTACCTCCGACGACGACGAACACGAGCTGGACGACGACTTGGTAGAGGTCAACCCCACGTCAGTGGTTGTGCCGAGCTACAGGGAAGCTCCTGCGGCTCCACCAGCGCACAAGCCGACGAAGAAGCCCGCCAAGAAAGCAGCCAAGAAGCCAGCAGCGAAAAAGCCGGCGAAAAAAGCTGCGAAGAAGCCTGCCAAAAAAGCTGCAAAGAAAGCGGTGAAAAAGGCAGCCAAGAAGGTTGCCAAAAAAGCGGGCAAAAAGCCAGTCGCCAAAAAGGCCGTGAAGAAGGCTGGCAAAAAGGCTCCTGCCAAAAAAGTAGCCAAGAAGGCTGTAAAGAAAGCAGCCAAGGGCAAAAAGAAGACAGCCAAAAAGAAACGTTAGGCCGTCTGCAAGAATGCACGGCACTGCCCAGCCGCAAAGGCTGGGCAGTGCTGTCTGCGGAGGCGGCTTGTACCCGCCGCAACGGGAACAGTGGGTTTTTCCACCCGGCGCGCAACTCTTCCAGGGCAGCCGGGTCTTTTCGGGTAGTTTGCAGCGGGAGGGCCAATGGGCGCTTCCGCGTTGCATTAGCATCGCAACGCACTGAATCGCACTCTTGAGAACGAAAAGGAGTTTTCCGTATGCGCAACCTTGGAATTGCCGCCACCTTGGCACTGGCCGCAGCCATCACCGCCGTCCCAGCCATGGCGCTAACCCCCTCCCCCGATCCCTCGCCACAAGTGCGCGGGCAGATGGGCAGTAACCGCAACCTTATGCAGATTGAGCAGCGGTTGAATAACATCATCAACCAATTGGCGCACGACCAGGCCGACTACGGCGGGCACAAGGCCAAGGCGATGCAACTGCTCCGCGCAGCGCAGCAACAGTTGAATAAGGCCGAACAGTATGCAGCGGCTCACGGGCGTTGAGGTCGGCACAGACCAAGAAAAAAGCGAGGCAAAATGCCTCGCTTTTTTCTTGGATGAACCCTGTGCCTATTGGCGCTTGAAGCGGTAGACCAGTCCGACCATAAAGCCTTGGTTGTGCTCAAAGCTGCCGCCGAAGTGATTGATGAGCATGTGGGGAGACAAGCGCAGCGCCAGGCCGGGGCTAAGGTTGTAGTCGGCGTGGATGCTGGCGATGCCTGCCGGAACCACGCCGGCGGGGTACAGGCCCACATCCTCCGGCGGAAAGCCGTTGGTGTCGGCGTCAAAGTAGCCGTAGTTGATACCGCCTTGCAGGGCAGCGCTCAAAGCAAAGTGCAGGCCGCGATAGAAGCGGTACTGTGGGCCAGCGGTGAAGGTGAAGCTGCTGAAGCTGGCATTGTGAATGTCGTAGGGATTGTTGACGGTGATGGCGGAGGAGCCATAGTAGCCGCGCGCGTCGCCGGTGATGCCGAAGCGGGGCGTCAGAAAGCCAGCCAGGCCCAAGGCCCAACCGCCGGTGCCTGCGTTGTGCAAATACGGGCCAGGGCGGAAGCGCATATACATGCCGCCCCCGTAGATCTCATAGCGATGGCTGTAAGTATTTTGGATGGTCTGCTGGATGCGCCGTTGACGGCTGCGCATGCGGCGGGACTCCAAAAGTCGAGCCTGTTGCTCGGCCTTCTTTTTCTTCTGCTTGGTTGTTTCTGCCCGCAGCATGGGCGTGCCCAAAGACAGCAAGAAAACAAACAGGAGCGCAAGAAGCGCGGCAAAACAGGTTCGATGAGTTCGGGCAAGATTGAGACAGGGGCTTGGCCCGGCGATTTTTTCAGACTGCACAGTTTTCTCCTACATTCCATTAAACCATTTGCAGCGCCGCTGGCAGCCTGTACTCTGGTTGCGGTGGTCTGGTGCGATGGAACCCGTTCGCACCGCACAACACACCCCAACAGGAGGCGCATGTGAAATCTTTTCTCTCTGGCCTGATCCTTGGCCTGCTGGCCTTGCCGCTGGCTGCTTGTTTCTATCTTAAATTCGGAAATCCCCCCGTGGCGGTTGCTGATAAACCTTTTCCGTTTGAAAAGCAGATTGTGCATATTCCGCTGCATGCCCGCATTGCGCGTCAAATGCCGAAGAGTGTGCCCATCCAGCCCACGAATGAAAACCTGCTGGCCGGGGCACAGCTCTACAGCGAGAACTGCGCCGGATGTCATGGCACCTATGCTTCGACCTCGACCTTTGGACAGCATTTGTATCCGTGGGCGCCGCAGTTGTTGCAGGTGCATGGGCCGCACCGTGTGGTCGGGGTCAGCGATGATCCGGCGGGGGCGACCTATTGGAAGATTGCCAATGGCATTCGCCTGACGGGAATGCCCTCCTTTAACCAGATGCTCTCCCCCACGCAAATGTGGCAGATCAGCGTATTGCTGGCCAATGCGGACAAGCCCATGCCCAAGCCGGTACAAGACCTGTTGACCAAGCCAATTACGTTTTAAGCAGACTCCGGGCTTGCCTTACGGCAGCGTGTAGGTCAGCCCGGTGTTCAGTTCCAGCGAGTTGGGCTGAAACCCTGTGGGTGGATTGTTCAGGTAGCTGTCAATGGCCTGCACGGAAAAGGCCAGCTTCTTGAAGATTGGCAGCGCCAGGCCACCGCTGGCGTTGGCCGAGTAGGCATTCATGTTGTTCCATTGCGGCGTGATGGAGGCAGCCTCAGTGAACGCGACACCGTGCGGAAATTTGTAGGTGTATGTGTTGCTGAAGGTGGAACCGATCAAATTTTGATTCGACGCGGCCACCTGGAATTGTTGTTTCGTGTAATTGGTGGTGCCGGAAAGATCCAACTCCTGCCGCGCGGATTTGATGGCCGTGAAGCCGAATCCGCCGCCATACATTTGTTGCAGGTCGAGTCCCTGGGCGTTGTTGTGGTCAAAGATGCTTTGGCCCAGCATATAAAAACGCGGCGAGAAGTATTGGTCCTGCTCGGCACTGGCGTGGAAGATGCTGGTCTCGACCGTGGGTGTGTTCGGCTGGGTGATCTTGCCATAGCTGTTGGAAAAGTTGAGCAGCGTGCGATAGCTGGGCCGCAACCATGCCGCTATGGGAATCGCGCGGCTCAGCGTGATGGCGCTGTTGTAGGTCTCCTCATTCTGTGTGGAGGTCACCGTGCTGGCGCCAGCCGTGATGGTACCATTCCAGCCGTGGAGGACGTTGGGCGAATGCTCCACCGCCGCCACATACGCGCTGGTGGGCGTCAGCACCGAAACATCCGCCCACGGTACGGTTTTGTCTCCGCTGGA
>JAJZMO010000236.1:7869-10795 GCA_021798235.1 Acidobacteriota bacterium
AGTTAGGATGGGGCACCGCGCGCTACAGCGCAACTCGGCTGCCATACCTTCCGGCGCGCTCCCGAAGTACACTAAATCTGTATGGGCATCACACGGCAGCAGGCGCTCGACGCCTTTCACTCTGATGATTTGATCGGCCTGGGCATGGAGGCCGACGCGCTGCGGCGCAGGCTGCACCCAGAGGGTGTGGTCACCTACATCATTGACCGCAACATTAACTACACCAACTTTTGCACGGAGTATTGCACCTTCTGCGCTTTTTACCGTCCGCTGAAGGGAAAGATGGCCTCCGAAGGCTACATTCTCGACTTCGATACCATCTATGAAAAAATCCGCGAGACGGTGGAGTTGGGCGGCACGGGCGTGTTGATGCAGGGCGGGCTGCATCCAGACTTAAAGATCGATTGGTTTGAGCGGCTACTGCGCGGCATCAAAGAACGCTTTCCGCAGATTTGGCTGCACTGTCTTTCCGCGTCAGAGATTTTAGCCATCGCCGAGTACAGCGAATTGTCCGTCCACGACACGATTCTGCGCTTGCGCGATGCCGGGCTGGACTCGATTCCCGGCGGCGGCGCAGAGATTTTGGACGACGAAGTGCGCCATCGCATTGCGCGCTTAAAGTGCAAGACGGAAGATTGGCTGCATGTGCATCGCACCGCGCACCAACTGGGCATGCGCACCACGGCGACGATGATGTTTGGCGTCGGCGAGAGTTTTGAGCAGCGCATCAACCACTTCGAACAGGTGCGGCAACTGCAAGAGGAGACCGGCGGATTTACAGCCTTTATCCCGTGGAGTTTTCAGCCGAAGAACACGGCGCTCGGCGGACGCGGTTGGGAAGAGGCCACCTCGGTCGAATATCTAAAAGTGTTGGCCATTGCGCGGCTCTACCTGGACAACATTGAAAACGTGCAGGCCAGTTGGGTGACGCAGGGTTTGAAGGTGCTGCAACTGGGGCTGCGCTTCGGCGGCAATGATGTGGGCAGCGTGATGCTGGAGGAGAACGTGGTCAAGGCTGCGGGCACCTCCAATTGCACCACCGAGGAAGAACTGCGCCGCATCATCCGTGACGCTGGCTTCAAACCTGTGCAGCGCGACACTCTGTATCGCACGATGTTTTTGAGTTAAGGAATCTCGGAACCAGCCTGCACTGGTTCAGAGGCTCCTTAAGGTGTTTGCGTTCAGGACGCCAAGATCCCTCACCCTCTGCGCAGCCGACAACGCGCGCGACGACGCATATTTAGGAGAAGGTGTCTTGCTGCGTTTCTGGATAGTGGTGTTGGGTTTTATCCCAGCGAATGTGGTTACCGGTGAGCAGCGATTGTCCGACCAGGCGAAAGGCGCGTAGCAGCGCGAAAAAGTTGATGACATGCCCCCACGGCGTGCGCGCAATGGAGAGAAAAACCTGCTGGCATCCACTGACGCGGCAGACGGCAATGGCTCGCTGCACAATGCGCCACGCGATAAAAAATATGTTGATGGCCAGCGCAATGCGCAGCTTGCCGCCGGGAGGCAAGAGCATTTCCAGGTCGCCGTGCAATTGCGCAGAGTGCAGGCCGAGCAGATACAGAGCCGCAACCACGGCGAACATTGCATAGCCAAGCAGGTTGAAGATGTAGGTGAGCATGGCTTTGCGGTCGCGCCAGAGCATGTAGCGCATTCCGGCTCCGCTGCGCCAGCCGATGTGTCGCCAGCCCTGAAAGACAATGCCAATCGTCCAGCGTGCCTTTTGCCGCACGGCGGCGCGAAAACTTGAGGGGAAATATTCGCGTGTGGCGATCAGGCGGCTGGAGCGGTTTTGTCCACGCAGATCTGCGTGCAGGTAGCGCAGCAGAATGGAGCGTTTACCCGGCAGGCCGAGCCGAAAGCTGATCTCGTAGTCCTCGGTGAGGCTGAGGATGTTGAAGACAGGCCCGTAGCGAGCCTGGCGATCCAGTGCCTCGCGGCTGAATCCTGTGCCCACTCCGGCGGAGGGCACCATCTTGGTCAAGCGCTCGCGCACCCAGATGTCTTTGGTGTGGTACTCGGCGAACTCGTCGAGATAGGTGCCCGCTGTGAACTGATACCACGGCACGGGCAGCGGCACCACCGGCAGTTGCACCAGATAAAAGCGCGGCACCAGATAGTTCATAAATTTTAGGGCCAACGGATCGACGACATCCTCGGAGTCTTGCAACAGGATGACCTCTGAACGCGGCCCGCCTGCGGCTTCAAAGGTTGCGATGGCGGCCATGATTCCATTGAGGCAATCGGATTTTGTCGTCGGCCCGTCGTGGTCGAGCACCACTTTGTGTACGCGCGCGTCCTGCTGCGCGACGGCATCGACGGCAGCCTGCGTGGCCGGATCATTGGGATAGGTTCCAACAAAGATGGCGTAGTTTTTGTACTGCGATGTGCGCAGCGTGCGCCGGAGCATCTGGCCGATCACCTCATATTCCTGCCAGGCGGGAACGATCATGGCAATGTGTTGCTCCGGCACCAGCTCCAGATCCGCGCGCGTCATTTTGGGCCAGCGGCGCATCAGGCGAAAGGAGAATTTGACGTAGTAGTACAGGTCGAGGAAGAGATCATCCAGCCCGCTCAGGATGAAGGCGACCGCAGTGACGGCGAAGAGCTTGCGCAAAAAATAAAACAACAGAGCCATACGCGCCTTCTAAAACCGGTGGCCAAAGACCAGGTTCACGCGGAAGTCATTGTACGTGGGGCCATACAGATTGGGTTGGCTTGCGGCAGCCACGCCAAAGTAAACGCCGTGCATGTATTCGGTTTCCAGCGTCACGTCCACGCGCTCCTTGGCGGAGCGGATGGCGAAGCCGGGGCCAAACTCACCCAGGTTGTTGTAGAACTCGTGGATGGAGTCTGCCGAAAGGTTGTAGCGGGCGTAGCTGAGAAATTGCAGATCGCCAGCCTTGCCCAGGTAGACGCC